>JANNNQ010000375.1:0-1785 GCA_031398625.1 Pseudomonadota bacterium | reverse complement strand
CCAAGGGTCTCCTTGCGCTGGGCCCTCCTGGCCGCGCCAACAGAAATCTCGTCAGTCTCGCGAACCACCTGCGCGGGCTGCCATTGCTCGTGCGCGTGTTAGCCGGCTGCGCCTGCGTGCTGCTTGCCATGGGACTGCGCTACCTGCTCGTCGGCCCATTCGCCTACTTGCCATTCCTGCAGTTCTTCCCGGCCATTGTCGTCGCCTCGATTCTGTTCGGCTTTGCTGCCGGCGCAGCAGGGACGGTGACTGCAGGGATGCTGACGGCACTGGTCCTGCAAACCGGCAGCAGCCCATTAAGCCACATTCCGGGCGCTCTCCCGATCGCCATCGCCGTCTTCATTGCCGTCGCGCTCTTCATTTCCTGGATGGTCGAGGCGCTGAGTGACCAGCCCCCATCGAGTGGTCCGGGCGGAATTTTAGTGGGCGATCGCAGTTGCGCCTGCTCCTGAGCTGCTCACTGACCTGGCCATTGGCACCGTCTCCGGGGCGGGCGGGCGGTAACCCAGCGACGAGTGCGGCCGGACCCGGTTGTAGTGCCGGCGCCACTCCTCGATCAGCACCTGCGCCTCCCGCAGCGTGTTGAACACCTCGCCGTCCAGCAGCTCATCGCGCAACTTGCCGTTGAAGGATTCGACATACCCGTTCTCCCACGGGCTCGCCTTCTCGATGTAGGCGGTGCGTGCACCCACACCAGCGATCCACGCCTTCACCGCCGCGGCGATGAACTCCGGCCCCTGGTCCGAGCGGATGTGCGCCGGCGTCCCGTGCGTGAGGAACAGGTCGGCCAGCACGTCGATCACGTCCGACGAGGTCAGCCTCCGCGCGACGCGGATCGCCAGCGCCTCACGCGTGAACTCGTCCACCACGCACAGCATCCGGAACTTCCGGCCATCCCGGGTCCGGTCCTCGACGAAGTCGTAGGCCCAGACATGGTTCGCCCGCTCCGGCCGCAGCCGCACGCAGGAGCCGTCCGCCAGCCACAGCCTGCCGCGTTTGGGCTGCCGCTGCGGCACTTTCAGCCCCTCCCGACGCCAGATCCGCTGCACCCGTTTGCGGTTCACCGCCCAGCCCGCCGCCCGCAGCAGCGCCGTGACGCGTCGGTACCCATACCGCCCGTAGCGCTTCGCCAGCTCGACGATGTCCGACGTCAGCGCCGCTTCGTCGTCCGATCCTCGCGGCGTCTTGCGCTGCGTCGATCTGTGCTGCCCCAACGCCCCGCAGGCCTTGCGCTCCGACACGCCGAGCTCACGCACGACATGCTCGACGCAGGCCCGCCGCCGCGCGGGGCTCACCACTTTCCCGAGGCGGCTTCCTTCAAGATGACCTTCTCGAGCGTCAGCTCCGACACCGCCTGCCGAAGCCGCGCGTTCTCCCGCTCCAACTCCTTCAGACGCTTCACCTGGTCCAGCTTCAGCCCACCGAACTCCGTCCGCCAGCGATAGTAGGTCGGCTCCGTCACGCCAATCGAACGCACCGCATCGGCCACCGACCTGCCCTGGCCTACCAGGACTTCCACCTGGCGCAGCTTCAACACGATCTCCTCAGGCGTGTGCGCCTTCCTCCTCGCCATCTCCCTCTCCCCTTCGATGCCGCCGGACTACATTACCGGCGGACCGCTTCTACGGGGTCAGGTCACTGACCGGGTCGGCGCTGACCGCCGGATTGGATCTGATCTTTGCGCTGGTTTTCCTGGCTGTGATGCTCGCGTACAGCGGCCTGCTCACGGCAGTCGCGGCGCTCACCATCCCCTGCTACGTCGCGATCTGCTTCCTGGTCACGCCG
>JANNNQ010000371.1:0-1766 GCA_031398625.1 Pseudomonadota bacterium | reverse complement strand
GGCGCCTGTTCGAGGACGACGAGCAGACCTCGGGCGCGGCGGTGTGCATCATCGGCGAGACGGTGCGGCGCGAGATCTACGGCGGCCAGGTCGGCGCGCGCGGCCTGGGCGAGCAACTGCGCGTCAAGCAGTTCTCATGCGAGGTGATCGGCGTGCTGGCCTCCAAGGGCCAGGCCGCCATGGGCAACGACCAGGACGACACGGTGCTGGTGCCGTTGCGCACCCTGCAGCGCCGCGTCACCGGCAACCAGCGTGTGGGCACGCTGCTGGTGTCCATGCAGGACGGCAGCGACAGCACGCGGCTCAAGGCCAGCCTGACCGAGCTGCTGCGCGAGCGCCGCAAGCTGGCCGAGGGCGACGACGACAACTTCAACGTGCTCGACACGCAGCAGATCGCCGAGACGCTCTCCGGCACCACGCGCATCATGACCACGCTGCTGGGCGCGGTGGCGGCGGTGAGCCTGCTGGTGGGCGGCATCGGCATCATGAACATCATGCTGGTCAGCGTGACCGAGCGCACCCGCGAGATCGGCCTGCGCCTGGCCATCGGCGCGCTGGAGCGCGAGGTGCTGCTGCAGTTCCTGATCGAGGCGGTGGCGCTGGCGGCGCTGGGCGGCCTGATCGGCATCGTCATTGCCACCGCCGCCTCGCTGGGCCTGGCGGGGCTGATGGGGGTGCCCTTCCTGTTCAACCCCTCGATCAACCTGCTGTCGTTCCTGTTCTCGGCCGGCATCGGCGTGGTGTTCGGCTACATGCCGGCACGGCGCGCGGCGCGGCTGGACCCGATCCAGGCGCTGCGGCACGAGTAGAAAAGAATACGGTTCCCGTGGGGGCAGGAGCGGCAATTGCCGTCTCCCAAGACCCAGTCAACCACGAAGGAACCCACCATGAATATTCGTCTGAACACCGTCCGATTTGCTTGCCTGCTTGCCGCCAGCGGCTTTTGCGCGGTGGCGGGCGCGGCCAATCTTTCCACGCCGGCCTACAAGGCCGCCAAGGACCAGGCCAAGGCTGAATACAAAACGGAGATCGACACCTGCAAGGCGCAAACCGGCAATGCCAAGGACATTTGCGTTGAAACGGCCAAGGGCCATGAAAAGGTCGTGCTGGCCCACCTGCAGTACCAGCACAGCGGCGACGCGAAAGACATGAACAAGCTGGCTGAAGCCCGCTATGAGTCGCGCTACGAGGTGGCCAAGGAGCGCTGCGACGACGTGACGGGCAACCCCAAGGACGTCTGTGTCGCCCAAGCCAAGGCCGAGCGCGACAAGGCCAAGGCCGATGTCAAGGCCGGCAAGGAGTTGCGCGACGCGAGTGACGAAGCCCAGAAGACCAAGGACGAGGCCGATTTCAAGGTAGCGAAAGAGCGTTGCGACGCGCTGAGCGGTGATGCCAAGGACGGCTGCCTGGCGTCGGCCCGGGCCCGCTTCAACCAGTAGACCTGCCGGGTTTGACCGCGGCCGCCTGAGGGCGGCCATGGCGTGGTCATCCGGGATGGGCATGGAATACTACGAGGCTTGGATCAGGAGCCCCCCATGATCCATTCTCGCTGGCGCTGCCACGGTTTGGTACGTCAACAGCAATTCAAAAGGTGTGGCTGCTGTAGTTTCAACTGAATCAGCTCCGGTGGTTGCGGCGCCTGAACAGGCGGCAAAGGTTGCGCCTGAGCAGCCTGTCAAGGCAGGGTTGCCTGAGCAGGGTCGCGCAGACCCGTCGAAGAAGGAAATTTACGACCGCATCATCGGTGATCGGGAAGTGCCCAGCGG
>JANNNQ010000355.1:0-1743 GCA_031398625.1 Pseudomonadota bacterium | reverse complement strand
AAAAATGAGCGCCTGGGCGAAGAGCAACACGCCGCTGGGCAAGCTCGGCGATGTCGCGGAACTGGTCGGGGCCGCGATCTATCTGGCCTCCGCGGCCTCGGCATTCGTGACCGGACAGACGATTCGCGTCGACGGTGGATTCACGGCCGGCATCAACTGGCCGATCGATCTCTGAGCCGCGCGCAAGCGGGAACGAGCGCTGTCGCCGAAAGCAGACAGCCATTTGCGGCAATCCCCCGCGCGCGCCGCTGGACGATCCGTTGTAGACTTGCGCGGACCCTCATTCTGCCAAGGTCCGACATGCTTCGATCCCTCCTCGCCCTCGTGCTCCTCGCCTGCAGCTTTGCGGTCCACGCGCAGGAAAAGATGCTTTACGTGGAATATCGCGTCCTGTCCCCCGCACTGCCGCCATCCAGCGCAGAAAGCCAGACCCGCAAGCTCTGGCTCGTCGGCAACAAGTACATGCGCTTCGAGGATGTTCCCAACCCGGGAACCGGCGTCCATGGCCTGATCATCGTCGCGGAACCGAACATCTGGGTCATCGACCGCAAATCCAACCAGGGACAGCGCAGCGTCGATCCCGGCCCGAGCCATGCGGTGCATTTTCCCATGCTCGCGACCGAATCCTCCGCGCGCCTGAGGCAGCTCGAGTTCGGCGGCGAACTGGCGTTCTTCCAGCAGAACGGCGCAAGGGAACTGGCCTCCCAGGTCGTCGATGGCGTCACCTGCAGGGTCTTCGCCATGGAGGTGGACGAGCGCGAGTTGCTGCTGTATCTGAGGAAGGACGACAAACCCTTCCAGATCACGGTGAAAAACGATTCGGGCGAATACTCGGTGCGCATCCTGAAGTACGAACCCGATACCAAGCCCGACCTCGGCCTTTTCAAGCCGCCAGTGGGCGTCACGTTCAAGTAGCCGTCCGCGTTTTGCTAAAGGGAAGCAGGCCTCTGCGCATCCGTAAGCACGCCAGCCATACCCGGCCGCGCAATGCGGCCTGATTACGCACAACCCGAAGTGGGCCGGATGCAACGCGCGCTTGCCGTATTCCTGATGTTGTGGCTGGGTACGGGCATCGCCCGGGCGGAATTTCTCCTCGTTCCCGAATCCCCTGTCGTCAAGCCAGGCACCCGGTTCAACGTAATCCTGTACCTGACGAACGAGTCCGGTGAGGAGCGACCGGTGGACCTGCCGGTGCGAATCACCCTGCGCGCGCGGGGCGTGGAGAACGCACCGGAGATCGCGCTTTCTCCCGTCGACGCCGAACAGCCCGCCGTGACGCGCATCGCGCCGGGTGCTTTTTACCGCGCGAAGTACACCGGTACGCTTCCGGATGGACTGACCGGCAACCTGATGCTCGAGCCCGTGGAGTTCGATGGGCCGGCGCTGGCTCTCGCGGTCGCGGATCCGGAATCCGCGGTGCCAGCCGCGGCAACCGCTACCGACGCACAGGATAAAAATGCGAAGCTGGCGCGGAGGCAGGAAGTAGCCAACGAAGCGGTGGGACCGACCGACCGCGACGCCGCGCGATTCGCCTCCGCGTTCTCGCCGAACGAACCCAACTATTTTTCAGCGGGATCCAGCGGCGAGACCAATGCGAAATTCCAGGTCAGTCTCAAGTTCCGGCTGTTCAATCCCGATACCCGGACGCCCTTTCTCGAGAAACTCTACCTGGCCTATTCCCAGACCTCGATCTGGGCGCTGGGCTCCTCGTCGAAGCCGTTTTACGATTCCAGCTACCGGCCG
>JANNNQ010000326.1:0-6460 GCA_031398625.1 Pseudomonadota bacterium | reverse complement strand
GGATGGTATTTATGCGCGAGCTTGCGGTAGGCCTTCTTGATCTCATCACTGCTCGCGTTCCGGTCGACGCCCAGGATGGTGTAGTAGTCCTTGTATTTCATTCCACGCGACTCGGTGAAGACATTCACTACCACGATTAAGCGACCAAAGCATAGTCTCCTTGGTTACGAATTGGCCACAAAGGATTGCTTCGCCTAAACTACTTGCGCGCGTTCTCGGGGCCATTTACCGAGCCGACAATGATCACTCGCAGGCGCATTGCATTTGATCGGGAAATTGCTCTCGGCAGGGAGCGCACGTCCACAGGTGAACTGGATATCGCCTTTCAGCATCTGGAGCGCGCCCACATCCTCGGCCAAACCTTGGTTGGCGCCCACGCAAAAACTCATTGGTTGATGCTCACGCTGGAAATTCATCGACGGCGACCCGCAGCTGCTTTTGGGCAAGTCGTCCGTCTCATCCTGGGCGTGATTGGGTCGGCTGTTGGGGTTGTGCCGATCGGCAATACGGGCGGCACTGATATCAGCATGTTCAAGCGTCTGCCTATCGATCCAGAACTCCAGGCGATCATCGACGACTCCTCATCTGAGTCTGGGCGACCGTAGGGTGGCGTTTCTGCTGTTTGAACTGGGCATGGAGACGAGGCATGCTGCGTTTCCAGTGATTAATCGGTCACGCCATCAGCGCATCATCGCCGGCATTCTCGGTGTCGCGTTGCTGGCCTACGCGCTACAGGTGCCGATTGCCGACGCCAACCTCGGCGGCACAGGCCATGATGAGTCACCGGTGGGCGCCGAGGAATCCCCCTGTCACTCCATGGCGAACGATGAAGTATCGCCTCCTCATGACAGTCAGACTTCGCCTTGTTGCCAGCTTGACCGCTGCTTTTGCGTCATGCTTTCCACGACGCTGGCGTTGCACAGCACAGCACTATCGCGCCTGATTCCAGTTCACGTCCCAGTGCAGGCATTCGTCAGCTCACTGAACCCTTCTACGCGCGTCGAACTTCCGCTCAGACCACCCGACGCTTAACCCGGCACTGAAGGCTTTCCCCAAGCGATGGCGGCCTGGTACCGCCGTTCCACTCACTCCCCATGCGACGCAGCGGCGATGCATGGCATCGGAGGTATACCCATGTATCGCCAAGCAATGTTGACCGCATTCCTGCTTTTCCCCGGGTTCGCGGGATCCGACGAGTCGAGCCCGAAGCTCGACGTTCCGGCGTCCGCCAGCGCAGCGGCTGTCGTGGTTGACCGCTTCTTCGAAGCGCTGTCGTCGGGTGATTTCGCACAGGCCGGCGCGCAACTTGACCCCAATGTGATCATCCTGGAAAGCGGTGGGGCCGAGCACTCCGCCACCGAGTATCTGCAAGGGCACGCGAAGAGTGATGCGCAGTTCCTCAAAGGCTCGCACCACGTCCTTAACCGGCGAACCGCGCGTGCGACGGGCGACGTTGCGTGGGTCGCGAGCGAGAGCGTGCTGCACGTGGAAAAAGATGGAAAAGCATCGGCGCTGGCGAGCACTGAAACGATGGTGCTTAGATCTGGAAGCGATGGCTGGAAGATCGTGCATATCCATTGGTCGTCCCGGGTGAAGAAGCCCGGCGATTCTGATTGACGCGACCATGCATAGACGCCCTGTTCTGAATTTTGGTCGCCGAAAGTTCCTGAAGGGTGCCGCTGTCCTTGGCGGGGGCGCCACGCTGGGAGCGTTGCTTCCACCATGGGCAGCGAGCGTAGCTCAGGGCATGCCATCTACGATGCCGACGCTCTCCGGTAACGACATCAAGCTGATCATTGGGCACACGCCCGTTTCGATCGAGGGAACGACGACTCACGCGATCACCATCAACGGCACAGTGCCTGGCCCGCTGCTGCGCCTGACGGAAGGACAGCGGGTGAGGATCTCCGTGACTAATACGCTGGACGAGGACACGTCGATCCACTGGCATGGACTCCTTGTGCCTACTGAAATGGACGGTGTACCGGGTGTGAGCTTTCCCGGCATTCCGCCAGGAGAAACTTTCGTATATGAGTTCCCGATTATCCAGTCGGGCACATACTGGTATCACAGCCACTCCGGACTCCAGGAGGCGGAGGGTCACTACGCTCCCATAGTCATCGAGTCCGCCAATTCCGATCCAGTCCAGTCGGATCGCGAACACGTCATTGTCCTGGCGGACCACAGCGAGATGCACCCACACCTGATTTTCAAGCGAATGAAGCAACAGGGCGGCGTATTCAACTACCAGCGGCAGACGATCGCGGGCCTGCTTGCGGGCGAGGATCAAACATTCGCCGAGCGAGCCGAGTGGGCCAGGATGCTCATGGATCCAACGGACATCTCGGATGTCACGGGGGCGGTGATGACGTTCCTGGTCAATGGGCATGGGCCGAAAGACAACTGGACGGCGTTGTTCAACCCTGGCGAACGGATTCGCCTGCGCTTCGTCAATGCTGCCGCGCAGATGATTTTTAACGTGCGCATTCCGGGGCTCAAGCTCACCGTTGTAGCGGCCGACGGCCAGAATGTGCGGCCGGTGGAAGTTGATGAATTTCAGATTGGGAACGCGGAGACCTACGACATTGTGGTCCAGCCCACGGAGGACCGTGCGTACACACTGGTTTCCGAGGCCGTGGATCGCTCCGGAATGGGACGCGCCACGTTGGCGCCGCGGCCGGGCATGACGGCAGAAGTCCCGCCGCTGCGAAAGCGGCCACTGGCCACCATGAAGGACATGGGCATGGACATGTCAGCGCACGCTGGCATGGATCACTCGAACATGCCCGGCATGTCCATGGACATGATGGATTCAGCCAAGGCGCCCCAGATCAAAATGGGACCGGGCGTACAGATGATTGCGCAAATGCCGATCGACCGTACGGGTGATCCCGGACAGGGCCTGGAAAGCGCGGGTCACCGGGTGCTCGTATACAAAGACCTGATTGCCTTGGAGCGCAATCCGGATACGCGCGCGCCTTCACGCGAGGTCGAGATCCGCCTGACGGGGAACATGGAACGCTTCACGTGGGGGTTTGACGGGTGGAAGTTCAGCGAAGGTCCTCCGCCCTACTCATTCCGCAGCGGGGAGCGGGTGCGGATCACCCTCGTTAACGACACCATGATGACGCACCCAATCCACTTGCACGGGCACTTCTTTGAACTTGTCCATGCGCCGGCTGGCCACCTGCCGCGCAAGCACACTGTAAATGTGTTGCCCGGCGGAAAGGTCAGTTACGACATCACCGCCGAAGAAGGGGACTGGGCGTTTCACTGTCACATGCTGTACCACATGCACGGCGGCATGTTTCAAGTGTTCAAAGTCCGGGCTTCGGAAGGCAGCGCGACATGAACCGCGTTACCATTTTTGCGCTGCTATCAATAGCTCTGAGCTTGCCAGCAGTTGCGCAAGACCCACACGCCGGCCACGAAATGCCACCCCCTGCAGACCCCGCGCATGCGGAACACAGCACGCCTAACGCTGACCACAGCATGGGCGACGCGGGGACGGGAACTGCGCAGCCCGTTGGCAACGCTCCGCCGCCAGTCGTCATCCGCGACAGCGCCGCCGATCGGCTTTATGGCGCAGCCTCAATGAGTCGCGCGCGCAATGTTCTTGCTGATGAGCACGGCGGTGCGCTGATCTCGAAAGTCATGGCGAACATTCTCGAGTACACCGCGGCCGACGAAGACCATGGGTATCGCTGGGATGTTGAGGCCTGGTATGGCGGCGACATCAATCGCTTCGTCTTCAGGACGGAGGGCGAAGGGGTCGAGGGGGACGGCGTGGAGGTTGCCGAGACGCAGGCACTCTTTTCCCGCGCAGTCGGCCGGTACACCGACGTACAGGCCGGCATACGCTACGACTTTGAGCCCGACAGCCGTATGTACGCCACAGTCGCCGTTGAGAGCCTGTTGCCATACTGGTTCGAGGTGGAGGCATCACTCTTCCTGTCGGACCGCGGAGATTTCTTCGGGAGGCTCGAAGGGAGTCATGACCTGCGCTTGACGCAACGCCTCATCCTGCAGCCCCGAATTGAGCTGGAACTTGCCGCCCAAAACGTACCAGATGCCAACATCGGGTCCGGACTTTCATCCGCCGAATTCGGATTGCGACTGCGTTACGACATCCGTAAAGAGTTTGCGCCCTACATTGGTGTGAACTTCGAGAAGAACTTTGGGAATACCGCCGATTTCGTTCGCGCGGCTGGAGAAGAGAACGACGAAACGACTGTCGTCATCGGTCTTCGAGCCTGGTTCTGAGGGACAGTAAGCGAGGATTGCCCCATTCTCAACGCTCTAAGTCAGGAATCCGAGCAGTGAAACACCCACCCAACGATCACTGTCATCACCACGGTCAAGCGCATGGCGACAACGTTGCACCGGCTCCGGCGCCAGCAACCGCGCCATCCTCCACAGCGAACACGGGCACGATTTACACCTGCCCAATGCATCCCGAGGTGCGCCAGGTGGGACCCGGCCACTGCCCCATTTGCGGCATGGCTCTCGAGCCGTTGATGCCCAGCGACGAAGTTGATGATGGTCAGTTGAAAGCCGTTCGTCGCAAGTTCCTGGTTGCCACTGCGCTCGCACTTCCCGTCGTACTGATCGCAATGCTCCCGCACTTGCTGGATTTATCTTTGAGTTCGTCGAACTCCCACATGCTGCGCTACCTCGAGCTGGCGCTGGCAACACCAGTCGTGCTGTGGGCCGGATTCGATTATTTCCGTCGCGGGTGGCACGGCGCCGTTAATCGGTCGCCCAACATGTACACGCTCATCGGCATGGGCGTGCTGGTCGCGTATTTGTACAGTCTGGTCGCAACATTTGCTCCCCAATACTTCCCCGAGGAAATGAAAGCAGACCATGGCATGGTCGGCGTGTATTTTGAAGTTGCTGCTGTGATCATTGCACTTGTTCTGCTGGGAGAATGGCTCGAGCTCTCTGCGCGCGGACGGACCAGTGCGGCCATTCGACAGTTACTGGGACTGGCACCGCGGACTGCGCGGCGGATTCAGCCGGACGGTACCGAGGCGGACATATCCCTCGATTTGATCGCTGTTGGAGATCACGTACGCGTTCGACCGGGTGAAAAGATTCCGGTCGATGGACGGGTCGTGAGCGGCGAGTCGACCGTCGATGAGTCCATGATGACCGGCGAACCTTTGCCGGTTGAGAGGGTCCCCGGCGATCGCGTAGTTGGCGCAACGGTCAACCAGACGGGATCCTTGGTTGTCGAGGCTTCTCGGGTCGGCTCCGACAGCCTGCTTGCCCAGATTGTGGAACTCGTGGCTCAGGCTCAGCGCTCTCGCGCGCCGCTACAGCGCCTTGCCGACGGAGTCTCAGCGTGGTTCGTACCGGCAGTTATCGCAATTGCAGTCATTACATTTTTCGCCTGGTGGCTGGTGGGCCCTGAGCCGCGCCTGGCCTATGCAATCGTCAACGCCGTGGCGGTCCTGATCATTGCCTGTCCTTGTGCATTGGGCCTTGCAACCCCGATTTCGATCATGGTTGCAAGTGGCCGAGGGGCGCAGGAGGGAGTCTTGTTTCGCAATGCGACCGCAATCGAGATCATGCGAACCGTCGATACGCTGGTGGTGGACAAGACCGGCACTTTGACAATTGGAAAACCCGTGCTGGTTGGCGTCCTGCCACGCACCAACTTCACCGAGACTGAAGTCCTGTCGCTGGCTGCGGGGCTCGAAGTGTCCAGCGAACACCCCATAGCGCGAGCGGTAGTGGACGGGGCGCGCGAGGCCGGCGTAAAACCGGCGAGCGTCAGCGATTTCGCATCTGTGACTGGACAAGGAGTCCAGGGTAGAGCGGACGGCAGGCAGATCGCGCTCGGTAATGCGGCGATGATGCAGGCAGTTGGGGCCCGGCTTGAGGATTCCGCAGCTGAAGCAGAAGCCCTCCGTCGGGATGGACGAACCGTGATTTTCCTCGCCGTGGATGGCGCCCTCGCTGGTCTCATTGCAGTGGGCGATCGAATCAAAGACACCACGCCGGAGGCGCTCTCAGCGCTGCGCAAGGACGGACTCCGAATCGTAATGTTGACCGGCGACAGTCGAACCACGGCCGAGGCCGTTGCTCGCAGCCTGGCTATCGATGAAGTCGTAGCGGAGGTTCAGCCAGCAGATAAGGTGGCAGTCGTAAAGCGCCTGCAATCCCAGGGTCGACGTGTCGCCATGGCGGGAGATGGCATCAATGATGCGCCTGCGCTTGCACAAGCCGACGTGGGGATCGCAATGGGCACCGGCACCGACATCGCGATGGAAAGCGCAGAGATCACACTCGTGAAGGGCGACTTGCGAGGCATTCTGCGCGCACGTCGACTCAGTCGGGCGACGGTCCGGAACATCCGCCAGAACCTCGGGTTCGCATTTGGCTACAACGCACTCGGCGTGCCGGTCGCCGCAGGAGTGCTGTACCCGCTTACAGGTCTACTGTTGAGTCCCCT
>JANNNQ010000288.1:0-4451 GCA_031398625.1 Pseudomonadota bacterium | reverse complement strand
ACCGGGGGACTGTTGCCGAATGCGGCGGGGGTGATATTGGTTGCGCGGGGTGCTGCAAAAGAAGCGGTCTCGCTTGAACGACAAGCCGCTAGTCTCGTTGCAGCAAACGCTGGAAGAAGTCGGGTCACGCTACGTTCGCCCGGTCAGCAGGTCGAAGTTGATTTACAAGGGCGAGCACATGGAGGTTTTCCAACACCGCACACAAGGCTATCTCAGCGGAACCTTCAAGCACCTCGACAACCCGCATACAATACTCGCAGCGCTGCGGTCCGGTCGGCCACGCAGCAAGATATAAGGACAGTACGCAGGTACTTGGAACGTCAGGATCGCTGATGAAAAGAAGCTTTTCGCTCGGACGAAGCAATGAGGTCATCAAGGATGGTCAGATCCATGACTTGCACAATGACTTCCTAACAACAGCGATTACTTTTGACAGTCGAGAAAATGAGCTTAGGGTTCTATTTAAAAGGACGTCGGATGGCAAGTCCTTCGCCTTGGAGTTTGCCGAGATTGATATCCTCGAATTCAGTGGAAATCTCGGCAACCGAGGTGTCTCCGGGCTGGACGAGATGGGATACAAGGATGTGAACGACTATGACTACGAGTGGCTGTCTGACGAAGCGCAATCAACCCTTTCAGACCACTTAGTCATTCGTTTCGACGGCGGCGCGACTTTGCGAGTACACGGCGCGAGCGCAGATTTTTTCGAGGACAAGACCTTGAAGGCTTTGGAGCGACGCCACCTTTAGCGACTAGCGCTACCGACCAAGCGTCGCGGGTATAGGTTGTTCGGTTGTCGAGGAGCGTGGTTTTGAAAAGCGGTCATTTCAACGTTACATGAGGGAGTATGGCGATGAAGAAGATTTCTGCGAGTGGGAGCAAGGGTGCGGTGCGGCGGGCGCTGCAGGCGCTGGGTGTGATCGGCATGCTGGGTGCCTCTTCAGCCCACGCTTATGTGACCTGCACCGGCAACATCACGTACTTGGGCTTGAGCACGGCGGGCCGGGTCACGGTCAACAATGGCTATGGCGCCTGGTTCATCTGCGATCTCGGCGCCACTTACGGTGGCTACACGGCGGATGCGTGCAAAGGTATCTATTCCGGTCTGCTGGCTGCCCGTGCCGCGGAAGCGCCGGTGACCTTCTTCTTCAACGACGGGGTCGTCTGCAGCGCCCTCGGCGATTTCGTGCAGCCGAGCCCGACGCCGTACTACTTCAGGACGTTCAGCTGAGCGATGAGACGCCCGGGCCGAACAGGGGGGATCAACTCCCAATGGCAATGATCTGGTTGAGGGTCTCGCAGGCGAGATCGAATGCGTCCTGCGATACCTGCTTCCAGGGATGCGGCTTCGCGCCCCTGGCTTTCCAATCGAACGACTTCGGTTGATGACCGAGGATGTAGCTGATTGATCCTTTGGGGCCGCGGAACCGTACCGCAAAAGGGTTGGTGTCGTTGCAGGCAGCCGTGGTCATGGGCAGGCCAATCACGATGCCTGTCCGCTCGTTGAAGGGCCTCGGAGAAAGCACCAGCAGCGGGTGGACGTCCTTCATCTCCCGTCCCGACTGCGGATTGCAGTCGATCCAGATCATGTCGCGTCGTTCCGGCGACCATGGCCGACGCGCCGGCATCAGAAGATCTCCCTGCCAACCCGGCCGGTAACCATTTCCTCGCCGCCGTGCCGATCGGGATCGAAGGCCGCGAGCTTCTGCGCCAGACTCAACTTCGGCTCGCCCACGGCCTTGACCAGCACGCTGGCATCCTGCACCGACACCTCGACGGGCTGGCCTACCTTGAACCTGACCGATTTTGCGATCGACGCCGGAATGCGCACGGCCAGGCTGTTGCCCCATTGCTGAAGCGTCAGGGTGGCTGTTTTTTCCATGTTGGCGTCTCCTATGTAGCGACATGTATATACATCGCGGGACGACGGCGCGTCAATCCGTATTCGCTGCCTTCAGTGAAATCGATTCCACGCCACACCCTAAGGGATGAGCCCCGCTTCCCGCCGGCACGGAGACCACCCTCTACGTGGGCGGCATCTACGAGCGGGTGACCAAGCCCTCCGGAACGATCGAGCACAAGCACTCGATCCTGGCGGGTGGCGAGACCGTGGCGATCCGCACCCTGCGCAGCAATGGCACGAACGACACCCGCTACCTGCAGAAGGACCACCTGGGCAGCGTCGATGCGCTTACCAATGAGGCGGGCAGCGTCGTCGCAAAGCTTTCCTACGACACCTTCGGCAAGCGCAGAAGTCCGATCACCTGGACAGGTTCGCCCAGTGCAGGCGACTGGACCGCCATCGCCGGAGTAACGCATCGCGGCTACACCGAGCATGAACAGATCGACAATGTGGATCTCATCCACATGAACGGGCGGGTGTATGACCCGGTCATCGGCCGGTTCACGTCGGCGGATCCAACAGTGCAGGCGGCTTTTCATTCACAAAGCCTTAATAGATACAGCTATGTAGGGAACAATCCGCTGTCTTCACGCGACCCCACTGGATTCACATGTTTTGAGGACACGCCTGATGGCATAGTTCCGTGCTACTACGAGAACGACATCAACTTCGACTACGACCTCTACCCGTGGGACAACGGAGATGATTGGGACGGGCTTGATCCGGGCGGCGGTTTGGGGCCGCATTTCCCTGGCGGTACCCCAAGTGGCAATCCAGGCACGGTGCCGGAAACCACGACATCTGGCTTATGCACATGCTATGTACCGGCTGGGCCGGTAAAGGAATTCGCGCCACCTGCAGCACCGCCACCTGTAATTCAGCCTCCGACACCGCCCCCTCCGACAGTCACTCCTCCCACAGTGACGCCACCTATTGCCCCGGGGTCTGCTCAGGCTGGAGGAGGCGCTATCGATCTACGTCAGGCCGCATTGATCGGTGCGGGAGTGGCAGCCAGCTTCATTCCCGGAGTGGGCGAAGCCATGGACGCGGCCATTCTTGCTGATCCCCGCTCGGCCTGGTGGGAAAGGGCTCTGGCCGGAGCCAGTCTGACCATCAACGTTGCTACTGGTGGGATACTGCCGAATGCGGCGGGGATAACTCTGATTGCACGAACGATGGCAGACGTTGGTACGAGCATTGGTGCGAAAGTTGGCAAGCAGCTTGCAAGACGAGGTTGGTCGCAGGATGACGTGGTAGACGCAATCAAGAATCCGATGAGAACTGTTATCACAAGAGATACTCGCCATGTTGGTCGAGGTGGAAGAATGAACGAGCCAGCTACTGCCTACTACAGCAGAAATGGCGGATACGTTGTCCGTAATGACAGAACCGGCGACGTCGTTCAGGTTTCCAATCGGAACAATCCAAACTGGAGCGCCCCATGGGACTAGTCGCTCAAATCGCCGCTTCGGTGGACATAAACGTGCACCAAAGTAGCCACACGGAGCTGATAGCCGCTGCAGATATCGTCAGATTCCTCGAGGCAGTCCGTTCACGCGATATCAGCGTTCTGGGGCTCGAAGGATTCCACATGGTCGAGGGCCGCCTCGTACCTGATATGGACGCAATCGCGGATTTTTCGTCGTTTTCAGGCGGCGTGTCTAGTGAGGAAGTAGTGGCGGAAGCATTGCGATTTTTGGCCAGTGTTAGGGGACTGGACTTGCTGTACGACGTCACTCTGGATGAGCACACAGATTAGCCTGCGGACGAATGGCACATGGTTGGCAAACTGTGCCGTGAAGACGAACTGTGCCGGGTCGAGGCTTCGAGGGTAGGGTGATTCGGGGATGGTGGGCATTAAGGCAGATTGATTTTTTGCCGCGCCGTCGCACGTTCCAGCCGGAACATTGCGAGGTTGCGGTAGTTGCGCACGAGGATCGGATGAGGTTTTGTGCGGCAGTCATTTCAACGTTGCATGAGGGAGTATGGCGATGAAGACGAGTTTCAATGGACACTTGAAGGGAAAGGTTCGTCGGGCGATGCAGGTGCTCGGCGCAATCGGGCTCATGAGCGCTTCGTCCGCGCATGCGCATGTCACCTGCAGGGGCAACATCACGTAATCTGGGTCTCAGTACTGCCGGTCGGGTCACAGTGAACAACGGCTACGGCGCATGGTTCATCTGCGATCTGGGTGCAACGTATGGCGGCTATACCGCGGATGCCTGCAAGGGCATTTGCTCCGGGTTGCTCGCCGCCCGGGCCGCCGGGTCACCGGTGAAGTTTTTCTTCACCGATGGCGTGGTCTGCAGTTCGCTCGGCGATTTCGTGCAGCCGAGCCAGACGCCGTACTACTTCAGAACGTTCAGTTGACAGGAAAGCTGGCGGCCGGCGCCCCAGGGCGGGATGCTTCTCACGGCCCCGGCCGCAATGGCAAGAGCGACAGGCGAACGCGCGCCGTTTCGATCGTGAGCAAAGCGCCCCGTGCAAGATCAGATTCGAGTTGACTGAGTGCGGACAGGACCAGTGGACCGATGATCTCCGGGCTCAG
>JANNNQ010000273.1:0-7495 GCA_031398625.1 Pseudomonadota bacterium | reverse complement strand
CGGCCGTAAAAAGCAGTCGCGCTTTATACCAGCGGGCCCTATTGCCGGCAAGGCCAGGGCGGCAACTTCACAGCAGTCCGCGTTCCGCAAAGGACTCGCAGGCACCGTCTCCCACGACGATGTGGTCCAGCAGCCGGATATCCATCAGGCCCAGGGCCTCCTTGAGCCGATGTGTAATGATTTCATCAGCTTGGCTCGGTTCTGCGACTCCGGATGGGTGGTTGTGGGCAAGGATGACGGCCGCCGCATTCCGCGCCAGGGCCTGTTTGACCACTTCCCGTGGATGGACGCTCGCGCCGTCCAGCGTTCCCCGGAACAATTCCTCGAAGCCGGTCACCCGGTTGCGGTTGTCCAGGTATACGCAGCAGAACACTTCATAGCTCAGGTCCCTGAGGCGCATACGCAGGAATTCCCGGGTCGCCCGGGGGTTGGCGAGTGCGCAGCCGGTCTGCATCTGCTCCTGGTAGTGACGTCGCGCCAGCTCGAGGGCCGCCTGCAGGCGGGCGAACCGCGCGGGCCCAAGGCCGGGGGTTGCGCACGCGCGTTCCGCTTCCGCGCTCAGGAGGCCCCGCAGCGAATGGAATTCCACCAGCAGGTTGCGCGCAACGTCGACCGCGCTGTGGCCCTCAATCCCCGTCTGCAGGAGTAGGGCGACCAGTTCGGCTTCGCTTAAGGTGCTGGCGCCTCGCGCCAGCAGCTTTTCCCGGGGGCGCTCGGCCAAGGGCCAGTCGCGAATGGACATGGGATTTCCTTGCGTATCGGTGACCCGGGGAATTCTGGTGTCAGCCATGCGTGTCCGGACAGTCCAATAACTGCTGCATCTGCATCGAAACGCGGGCTGAATGAGCGGGCATTCGGTATATAGCCCGAGGCTATGAGCATGCAGCCCAACGTGTTTGCCGAGGTTTGAACGGTATGCCCATAATGGCCCCATGGATGCAGTTTCCAGTGATCGGCAGCCGCAACGCGTTCTGCTGGGTGTCAGTGGCGGGATTGCCGCGTACAAGGCACCGGATCTGGTGCGCCGCCTGGTCGAGCGTGGTGCCGACGTCCAGGTAGTCATGACTCCCGGGGCACTGGAGTTCGTCACTGCCAACACGTTTCAGGCTGTGTCCGGGCGGACGGTGCGCACTGACCTCTGGGACGCTGCCGCAGAGGCGGCCATGGGTCATATCGAACTCGCGCGCTGGGCCGATGCAGTGGTGATCGCCCCGGCCACGGCAGATTTCATTGCGCGGCTCGCGCACGGGCTTGCTGACGATTTGCTGTCAACGCTGTGTCTTGCGACCAGTGCCCCCATCACCCTCGCTCCAGCGATGAATCGCCTCATGTGGAGCAATCCGGCGACGCAGGCCAACGTGCGCCTGCTCGAGAGCCGGGGCGTGTGCATCCTGGGTCCGGCTGTCGGTGAGCAGGCCTGCGGTGAGACGGGCGCCGGCCGCATGCTCGAACCACGGGAGATCGCGGACACCGTGCTGGCCCGCCAGTCGCTGGCCGGATCGATGTCCGGGCTGAAGGTCGTGGTGACGGCGGGCCCGACCCGTGAACGCATTGATCCGGTCCGCTTCCTGAGCAACCGCAGCTCGGGAAAGATGGGCTATGCCGTTGCGGCGGCCGCTCGCGATGCCGGCGCGAAGGTGGTGCTGGTCAGCGGCCCTGTGAACCTGTCGCCGCCTCCCGGCGTCACCGTCGCGAATGTCGAGACGGCGGAGCAGATGCTCGATGCGGTGCGCAGCAACGTCATCGGTGCGCACATCTTCATCGCGGCCGCTGCGGTCTCCGACTACAAGGCTGCGCAGCCTTCGAGCCGGAAGATCAAGAAAACGCAGGAGGCATTGAACATCGCACTCGCTCGCACGCCGGATGTCCTCGGCACGGTGGCACGCTCCGACAGCCGTCCGTTCCTGGTCGGCTTTGCCGCCGAAACCGAGGACGTCGAGCGGAACGCGCTGGCGAAGATGGAGTCAAAGCGGCTTGAGATGATTGCGGCCAATCGCGTCGGCGACGGACTCGGTTTCGACCAGGACGACAACGCGCTCACCGTGTACTGGGCAGACGGCAAGAAAGAACTGTCCCTGACTTCGAAGGCCGATCTCGCACGCCAGTTGATCGCAGTCATCGCCGAGCGCTACCAGCAACGAACGCTGAATGTCCCATCCCCGGAAGCCATCGCCCGTGTCACCGGCTGATGGAGTGACGGCCGGCCGCACCCGAAGGCGCCTTGAAGTCCGCATCCTTGATCCGCGGATCGGTCGCGACTACCCGTTGCCCGCCTATGCAACCGACGGCTCCGCAGGGCTGGACCTGCGGGCGTGCCTCGACGCCGCGGTGTCGCTGGCCCCTGGCGATACCCATCTCGTTCCCACCGGCATCGCCATCCATATTGCCGATCCGGGGCTGGCTGCCATGGTACTGCCGCGCTCCGGTCTGGGGCACAAGCACGGCATCGTCCTCGGCAATCTCGTCGGACTGATCGATTCGGACTACCAGGGACAGCTGTTCGTCTCCTGCTGGAATCGCGGGCAAGCCCCCTTCACGATTGCGCCAGGGGAGCGGATCGCGCAGCTGGTCGTCGTGCCTGTCGTGCAGGTGGAGTTCGACGTGGTCGAAGGATTTTCCGCGTCGGAACGCGGTGTGGGCGGCTTCGGGAGCTCGGGCAGCCGCTGAAGCTCAAGGCATGGCGGCTAGCGGATGCCTTTCAGCTGCTTGAAGCGCGTGATGTCGCGTGCGAACGAGGCCCGCAACGCCTCCTGCTCCGCCTGTCGCTTGACCACGGCTTCCTCATAGGTGTGCAGGCTGTTCACGGTGTTGACCATGTCTTCAGCCAGGTGGTCCGGCAACGGCGGGGCGTTGGGAAGGTCGCTGTAGGGACGGAAGCGTGCCACCTGCTGCTCAAGTCGGGACTCCCGGTCGCGGAGGGTCACAATGTTCTGCTGCGTCACGTTGAGTTGCGCTTCCAGCAGCTCGAGGCGCTGGTTCCGCAGCCGCTCGATGTCTTCCACCGAGAGATACGTGTCGATGAGCATGCGGTCGTGCTGGGCCTGCTCTTCCCGCTGGCGCCGCTGCACGCTTTCCCGGGCTTCCCGCTGGATCCGTGCAGCGCGGGACTGCTCGCCTTCGATGACCCTCAGGACCGTGCCTCGTTCATTGAGCACCTGGGTGTCGTGCCCGAAGCAGGCAACCGGCTGGCTGTCCCCATAGTGGGTCTGGCCACTGGCATCGGTGCAGCGGAAGAAGGCCTCGCGTCCGGGACTGCTGCCCTGCCGTTGCGCAGCCAAAGCTGCACTGCAGGCAAGCAGGGCGATCAGCAGGGACGTCGAGCGCGTCAGAAGCATGGGTACCTCGTGCATCCGGCGAACCGCGACATTCTGCCGCAGCCCCTCGATGGGGTGCCAGTCATCCTTATGTCAACCTTCAGGGCAGGGAAGCTATCCCATATTGCGTGCGATAACTTCGAACTGCCTCAAGTTGCCGGGAATTTCCCGTCGCTTCGAGGAAAGAGACCAGGTCGGCGAGCTTCAGGATGCTCACGACGGGCAGGCCGTAGACGGCTTCGACTTCCTCGACGGCAGACTGGGCGCCCTGGCCACGTTCCTGGCGGTCCAGGGCGATCACCACCCCCGCAGGAGTCGCTCCGGCCCGGCGGATGATTTCCACCGACTCGCGGATGGCGGTTCCCGCCGTCATGACATCGTCGATGATGAGCACCCGCCCCTTGAGCGGAGCCCCGACGATCGTTCCCCCCTCGCCATGCTCCTTCGCCTCCTTGCGATTGAACGCCCAGGGCAGGTCCCGCCCATGCCGGTCGGCCAGGGCCACGGCCGTGGTGGTGACCAGCGGAATGCCTTTGTAGGCCGGACCGAACAGCATGTCGAAGCCAAACCCGCCCTGGTCTACGGCGGTCGCGTAAAAGCGACCCAGCTCCGCGATGGCCCGTCCCGAATTGAACAGGCCGGCGTTGAAGAAATAGGGACTCAGGCGCCCGGACTTGAGCTTGAACTCGCCGAAGCGCAGGACGCCGAGTTCCAGGCACAGGTCGATGAAGGCAGCTGCGTGGGGCATGGTTGCGCGACGATGGGGCCAGACCGGCGGCGCGCACTGTAGCGTGACGCCCAGTCAAGGTCCACGCGGAAACGGGCGCGGGCCGCCGTACCGCGCCGCTATACTGCCGGCCCCATGCGCATCGACACACAGTCGCCGTCCGGATGGCGGAGCCGGGTTCCCGAGGTCGTTCGTCCCTACGTCGAGGCAGGTCCGCTGGCCGCTCTGTTCCTCGGCATCTCGTCGGCGTTTCCGTTTGCGATGATTGCCGCAACGCTGACTTCGCGGCTGGCCCAGGACGGCATCGAAAAGCGCACGATCACCGCGTTCTCGCTCGCCTTCCTGGTCTACAACTTCAAGTGGCTCTGGGCCTGGGTGGTGGACGGTGTGCGCCTGCCGCTCCTCGGACGCCTTGGTCAGCGGGTGTCCTGGCTGCTGTTCGCGGGCGTGCTCGTCATCGCTGCGGTCGTCAACCTCGCGCTGGTCGAACCGACGACCAGCATCACGGCCACGGTGTGGGCAGCGATCCTCGTGGCCGTGGCGGGAGCAACCTACGACATTGTCATCGATGCCTACCGGATCGAATCCCTCGAACCGAGACAGCTTGGCGCGGGTTCAGGCATGTCCCAGTACGGCTGGCGCATCGGGTCGGTCTTCGCGGCGTCGCTCGCACTGGTCGTCGCAGCGCGGACGGACTGGCACATTGCCTATCTCGCCTGCGCGGTGCTCGCGCTGCCTGCAATGGCAGTGGGCTTGATCCTCGGCGAGCCCAAGCGGCATCGCGAGCCCATGCGGCGGCAGGGAATGCGGGCTCTCGGTGACTCCATCGTGGCGCCGCTCCTGGAGTTCTTCCGGCGACGAGGAGCATTCCTCGTCCTGCTGTTCATCCTCCTGCACAAGATCGGCGATACCCTGTCGCAGCTCACCGTGAGGCTGCTCTTCGAGGATCTCCAGTTCACGAATGACGAGATCGCCCTCTACGACGTGGGCTTCGGATTCTGGGGTTACCTCGTCGGCATTTTCCTGGGTGGCATGCTGTATTCGCGCGTCGGGCTCCAGCGCTCGGTGTTGATCAGCCTCGTGCTGATGGGCATCTCCAATCTCAGCTTCGCCGGGCTCGCGGCGTCCGGTCATTCCAACTGGGCGATGGCGGGCGCGATGTGCTTCGAGAATCTTTCCAGCGGCATTGGCGGCGTCACCGTCGTCGCCTATTTCTCTGCCCTTTGCGACCTGCGCTACACGGCCAGCCAGTACGCGCTGATTTCCGCCGCAACCAGCATCGTGGGACGCGTGCTGTCCGGAACGCTCGCAGGCTCGCTCGTCGAGCAGTTCGGTTACGTCAATTTCTACCTGTTGACCACCGTGGTGGCAGTGCCGGGCATCCTGCTGTTCTGGATGATGATGCGTTCGGGGCTCATCGACTCGTCGATCGGGACGGCCGCAACCACGGCATCCGGTGCCAGCGCCGCGAAGAATTAGCAGGGTGATGCATGGCGGCGAACCCGCAGTTGATCTGCAGGCTCGATGAACTGGCCGATCCCGGATCGCGAGCCTTTCGCGCAGGTTCTGGCGACTGGCCATTGCGCGGCTTCATCGTCAGGCGCGGGGAGCGTGTATGGGCGTACTTGAACCGCTGTCCGCACGCCGGTCATCCGCTCGACTGCCTGCCCGATCGCTTCCTCGATGCAGACGAGTCGCGGATCCAGTGCGCTTCGCACGGCGCGCTGTTTGCGATCGATTCGGGTTACTGCGTGGCCGGGCCCTGTGCAGGACAGCGCCTCGTGCCCATTGCCGTCCAGGTCGTGGATGGCAGCGTGTTGCTGGTGGAAGAGGCCGAGGCGCTCGCCGCGCGTCTCGCGTGATTACTCAGGACCGCTCTTCAGGCAGCCTGGGCCATTCCGAGTAGCCACCCGCTTCGCTGCGATCCAGGAATTCAAGCGGTCCGGCCCACAGGGTCTGTGGCTGCGAATCACTTTGCGGCTCGAAGTCCTCGGGTTCGATATCCACGGAACCGGTCCAGTCTTCCGGCGCACCGGCTGCCGCGAAGCCCTGTTCGTACCAGCTCTCCGCGTCGAATTCTTCCAGCGTGCCGTCGAAGTGCTGCACTTCGATCGTGCCGTCATCGCGGTCGACCGCGACGACTTCCAGGAGTGACCCATCGGGCCGCTGGTACCAGTCACCAATGACAGGAGTCGGCGAAGCCATGATTCCCTCCATCCCGCGTGCTTGCAGATCCGATTGCCTTGAGTCACCGTTCCTTGAGTCCGCCTCTCCCGTCTCTTTTAGACCCGGAAGCGCAGCGATTCAAGCGGTAATTTTTCCGCAGGGCATCAAGTTGAAGGTTCTACCCGGTCAGGCAGCCGTTTGCGGAAACGCAGATCCCAAACGGAGTGCCCGAGACGCTCGCCCCGGCGCTCGAACCGGGTCACAGGGCGCTCGTCGAGCCGCTCCGCATACCCTGCACTGGCAGCCAGGTTCTCGAGCGCGGGAAACTGCTTCAGCACGCCGAGCATGTGCTCCGCATAAGGCTGCCAGTCGGTCGCGAGTCGCAGTTCCCCGCCTGCGGAGAGTGCGCGCAACAGCGATGCAACGAACGTTGGCTGGATCAGCCGCCGTTTGTGATGGCGCTTCTTCGGCCACGGATCGGGAAAGAAAATGTGGATGGCCGCAAGGCTTGCAGCGGGCAGCTGCCGATCGAGTACTTCGACGGCGTCGTGGGCGATGACCCGCAGGTTCGTCAGTCGCTGTGTGTGGGCGTGGAGCAACAGATGGCCGACACCCGCGCGATGCACTTCGATCCCGATGCAGTCGGTCTCCGGGTGCGCAGCGGCATACGCAGCCAACGCATCGCCAGTGCCGAATCCGATCTCGAGCAGTCGCGGCGCATGCCGGCCGAATACCTTGTCGAGGTCCAGGAGCGTGGCGGCAGGTTCGATGCCGAAGGCGGGCCACAGTTCGGTGAGGGCACGTTCCTGGGCGGCGGTCATCCGCCCGGCACGCAACACGAAACTGCGGACGCTGCGCCGGTGCGTGTCAGCGGTGTCCGGGGAAGTCACTTCAGGCTCCAGAGTCCCAAGAGTGCGAGGCTGCAACAGGCTGCCGAAAAAAGCGAGGTCCCTTGCGGGGCCTCGCGCGTCAATGCCGCGAACCGGCTGTTCAGCGGGCAGCGAGGGTTCCCTTCCGCAGGTTTTCCAGGTACTCGGGATACATCGTTGCGGCACCCCCGAGCACGGCATCGAGCGGCAGCCCGTGCTGTGCGGCAAACTCGCCCCGGAACTCGTTCTTGCCAGGGAGGATGTGTGGCACGTAGCCCCGATCCCGGCCGGTGACTTCCACCACGATATCGCAGGGATAGGGCGTGACGACCTGGCGCACGTCGAGCTGGTAGTCCGACGTGCGGATCAGCGGTTCGGTGAGATACACCGGATCGTTGATCACGGTGACGAAAGTCAGG
>JANNNQ010000262.1:0-3298 GCA_031398625.1 Pseudomonadota bacterium | reverse complement strand
CAAGAGCGGCAAGCTCGTCATTGGCGGACTGCTGCAGGTCTGGTACCAGTCGGTTCAGAACGACAACCTGTTTGTGAACGATCTCTCGCCCGCTGCCAATGGGTCCACAGGCGAATGCTGACCACCGGCGGCACCGGCCCGGCGCTGCGCGATGTCACACCCGAAGCCACGCTGATGGTGGCTGACAAGCAGATGCCGGGGTTTGGTGAGCAGATGCGCCAGATCAGCCTGCACTTTGTGCCCACCGCCATCCTGTCGCGCCAGGTGGCGGTGATCCGGGGCCAGGCGCTGATCATCAACCTGCCCGGCCAGCCGTAGTCGATCCGGGAAACCCAAAATCGTGGCCGGCAACGAATTCACCCACCAGTTATCCACCCTCAGGCAGATGGCCCGCGACGTCCTCGCGCACGCGCGCGAACGGGGCGCCACCGCCGCCGAGGTCGAAGCCAGCGAAGGCTTCGGCCAGAACGTGACCGTGCGCCGCGGCGATGTCGAGACTATCGAATACAACCGCGACAAGGGCATCGGCGTCTCGGTTTACATCGGCAAGCAGCGTGGCCATGCCAGCACTTCGGATTTTTCCCCGCAGGCGCTGCGGGATACCGTGGATGCCGCGCTGTCCATCGCCCGCCTGACCGCCAGCGACGAGTATTCGGGACTGGCGGATTCAGCGCTGCTGGCGACCGAGTTCCCCGACCTCGACCTCTACCATTCCTGGCCCATAACGGTGGAGCAGGCCATCGAGCTCGCCCAGACATGCGAAAAAGCGGCATTCGAGGCCGATCCGCTGGTGAGCAATTCCGAGGGCGCATCGGTGTCGGTGCAACAGTCGCATTTCGCCTACGGCAACTCGGAGGGGTTTCTGGCCGGTTATCCCAGTTCGCGGCATAGCGTTGCCTGCGCAGTGATCGCCGGCAAGGACGAGTCCATGCAGCGCGACGACTGGTATGCCACGGCGCGTTCGGCGGACGATCTGGATTCCGCCGCGGATGTGGGTGCGAAAGCCGGACATCGTGCTGCGCGCCGGGTCGGATCGCGCAAACTCGCGACGACCCGGGTTCCGGTGCTGTTCGAAGCCCCGATTGCCTCGGGACTGCTCGGGCATTTCGTCTCCGCCGTGAGCGGCGGCAGCCTGTATCGCAAATCGTCCTTCCTGCTCGACAGCCTGGGCAAGCCAGTGTTCTCGCCAAACATCCATATCCGCGACCTGCCGTACCTGAAGCGCGGGCTGGCGAGTGCCAGCTTCGACGACGAAGGGGTTGCCACCCGCGAGCGGGACATCGTCAATGCGGGTGTGCTGCAGGGTTATTTCCTCGGCAGCTATTCGGCGCGCAAGCTGGGCATGCAATCGACGGGCAATGCCGGCGGAAATCACAACCTGGTCATGGATTCGACCGGCGAGGACTTTCGCGCGCTGCTGAAAAAAATGGGCAAGGGCCTGCTGGTGACCGAACTGCTGGGGCAGGGCGTCAACATGGTCACTGGTGACTACTCTCGTGGCGCCGCCGGATTCTGGGTCGAAAACGGCGAGATCGCCTACCCGGTCAACGAAATCACCGTGGCCGGCAACCTCAGGGACATGTTCATGCACATCGCCGCCGTCGGCAACGACCGGGTGGCGCGCGGATCGAGGCAGTGCGGATCGATATTGGTCGAGGAACTTACCGTGGCGGGCGAGTAAATTCCGTGCACCCTTACGGGCATACCGGGCTATCGCCCATAAATATCGTGAATGGCGTGAATGGCGTGAATATCGAAAGAGCAAAACACCGGCCCAATTCATGACCAGAACTCGTTCCTGAAACAGGAATTGCCGTGGGGGGGCGTAATCCGCCGAACTACGACATTCACGATATTCACGACATTCACGGTATTCACGACTGCGATAGCCAGCTATGTCTCCTGCAATCAAATGCCGACCGCTGCTCATATTGGTCCTGGCGCTCGCGCTCGCCGCCTGCAGCGGCTCGACGCCGAAGCTGCCGAAGCTCGCGCCCACCGACGTCATCCTGGCTTTCGGCGACAGCCTGACTTACGGGACCGGGGCCGGCGAATCGGAGAGCTATCCCGTGGTGCTGTCGCAACTGATCGGAAGGCCGGTCGTAGCGGCCGGTTTTCCGGGGGAAGTTACGGCAGGCGGCCTCGAACGCCTGCCGGACGTGCTCGACGAGGTGAAGCCGCGCATCCTGCTGCTCTGCATGGGTGGCAACGACATGCTGCGCGGCACCGGGTACGCGGGGGCGGAGGCCAACCTGCGCGCCATGATCAAGGTGGCGCAGGAACGCGGGATATCCGTGGTGCTCATTGCCGTGCCCCAGCCCGCGCTGTTCAGCGGCAATGCGCCGTTCTATGAGGCCATAGCCCGCGACAACCGACTGCCGCTGGAAGGCTCGGTGCTGAAGAGCCTGATGTACGACAATGACTACAAGTCCGACCCAATCCACCCGAACGCCAAGGGCTACCGGAAGATGGCGAAGGCCATCGCCGAGTTGCTGCGCGACGCGGGAGCGGTGTAGCGGACCGGGAGGTGGCCATGAAGCTCGGAATCATTGCGGTACTCGTGCTGGCTCTGGCGGGCTGCGCGGTTGGCAGGAAGGAGCCGGTGCCTCATGTGGATGTGTCCATTTCCGAGCTGAGCCTTGGGCCGTCCAGCTTTCTTGAACAGACATGGAACCTGACGCTGCGCGTCCAGAACCCCAACAATCACGACATTCCCGCCGATGGCCTGAGGTACCAGGTCGACGTCAACGGAAAGCGATTTGCCCGCGGCGTGAACAACCAGACCGTCATTGTGCCTCGCCTCGGCGAGGCGATGATCCAGGTCCAGGCCGTGAGCGACCTGCCCAGCGTGATCGAGCAGATCGGTGAGATGCGCCGCCTTGACCGGGCCGGCATCGACTACCGGCTGACCGGCACGCTGTTTTCCGGAGAGGGGCGTTATCCGTTCGAGTACAGCGGCGAGATCACGCCCTTGCCGTAACTTCAGTGCTGGGTGCTGAGTACTGAGAAGTAACAAAAGGCAAAGCCTCTTCACGAGACATGCGGCCCAATTCAATGCCTTCAGACCCGTCTTTCTCTCAGCACTCAGCACACAGCCTCCGTGATGGGCAACGCCCGGAATCCAACGAAGTCGGGCAGCACGCCTTGCTTCTCGAAGGCATCACCTGTTCTTTCCCCTCCCGCCTCCCCGGAGCGGCACCTTACACCGCGATTTCCGATGTTGAATTGCGGGTGGGCGAGGGCGAGTTCGTCGCCGTGGTGGGGCCCACCGGTTGCGGTAAATCCACGCTGCTGAACG
>JANNNQ010000261.1:0-3557 GCA_031398625.1 Pseudomonadota bacterium | reverse complement strand
CGGCCGCATCGCGCGCGTGCGCTTCGGTTTCTGCGCGGGGATTCAGGCCGCTTCGACATCGTTTTCCTTGATCCTCCCTTCGGGTTGAAGCTGTTGCCGGCACTGTGCTCAGCGCTGCAGTCCGCCGGGCATCTGGCAAGTGATGCCTTCGTGTATCTGGAGAGCGAAGCCGAGGCCGGTGAGCCCGTGCTGCCTGCCAGCTGGGTCCTTCATCGCAGCAAGTACGCGGGCAAAGTGGGCTATCATCTCGCGCGCTCGCCGGCGACAGGAATCGCAGCATGACAAAAGCGATGTATCCCGGGACATTCGATCCCATCACCAACGGCCACCACGATCTCGTGCGTCGGGCAGCGGCGATTTTCTCCGGCGTCACCGTCGCCATCGCAGCCAACCCGGGCAAGGCGCCACTGTTTTCACTTGACGAGCGCGTGGCCCTCGCGCGCGCAGTACTCGCTGATATCCCACAGGTCACCGTGACCGGGTATTCAGGGCTGACCGTCGATTTCGCGCGGCAGCACGGCATCGGCGTCATCGTGCGCGGTCTCAGGGCCGTTTCCGATTTTGAGTTCGAGTTCCAGCTCGCGACGATGAGCCGTCATCTCTCGGACCAGGTGGACTACGTGTTTCTCACGCCCACCGAGCAGTTCAACTTCATCTCGTCGACGCTGGTGCGCGAGATCGCGAGCCTCGGCGGCAACGTGTCGCAGTTCGTTCACCCGCGGGTCGCGAGCGCGCTCCACGCGAAGCGGGCAGCCAGGCCCCCTACTTCTGGCAGCTAGGGCAGAAGTACGTCGAGCGCCCGCCCTGGGTCAGCTGGCGGATTGCCGTGTGGCATTGGCGGCAGGGCTGGCCCTCGCGCTCATAGACATAGAGCTTCTGGCGGAAATAGCCACTGTTGCCGGCGGCGTTCACGTAGTCCCTCAAGGTAGTGCCGCCCGCACGGATGGCGTCCTTAAGGACGTCCTTGATGGCGGTGGCGAGCCGCGCTAGTTCTTCCCTGCTGACCCGGCCTGCGGCCCGTCGAGGGCGGATGCCTGCGCGGAACAGCGATTCGCTCGCGTAGATGTTGCCCACGCCCACCACGACCTGGCTGTTCATGACGAACTGCTTGATCGCGACTTTGCGGCGACGGGCGGTCCTGGCGAGGTAGTCCCCGTTGAAGTCGTCCCCCAGGGGTTCTGGCGCCAGCTTCCGGAGCAGCGGGTGCTGGTCGGGGGTGGGGGTCCAGTGGAGGCTCCCGAAGCGTCGCGGATCGTTGAAGCGCAGGCATATGCCGGAATCGAACACGATATCGACGTGATCATGCGTCATCGTCGGTGTTTCAGGCGGCAACGCGCGCAAACTTCCCGACATGCCGAGATGCAGGATCAGACTCCCGGAATCCAGGTCGATGAGGAGGTATTTCGCGCGCCGACGGACATCCCGCACGGTCTGGTTGGCCACGGCGGAGGCGAGGTCACTCGCGATTCGCCAGCGCAGGCGGGGCTCGCGGATCACGACGCTGACCACGCGGCGCCCAAGGATCGCGGGGGCGATACCGCGGCGGGTGGTTTCGACTTCGGGCAGTTCGGGCATGGGGTGCGGACGATAGCAGCGGACTTGAGGCGGCGCCGGTTCCGGATACGGGCGTAAGTCTTACGCACGGGAGGGCAGTTGCTCATTTGTACGCCCCGCGGGGGTTGGTTATAGTGGCGCGCGCCTTGGGCGAGCAGTAGAGGACCTCCTGTGAATCTTGATTTTCTTTATGGAATTCTGGGACTTGGCTTCTGGGGCTATGTCATTACGGCTGTGCTCATGGTCCAGTTCACGATCATGGGCGTCACCCTCTACCTGCACCGGGACGCCACTCATCGCAGCCTCGACCTGCATCCCGCCCTAAGGCACGTTTTCCGCCTGTGGCTCTGGATGAGCAGCGGCATGATCACCCGCGAATGGGTGTCCGTGCATCGCAAGCACCACGCCAAGTGCGAAACAGCGGACGACCCCCATAGCCCCGTGGTGTACGGGCTGCGCAAGGTGCTGCTGGAAGGGGCCGAGCTGTACAAGATCCAGGGCCGCAATCCGGAGACCCTGGAGAAGTTCGGCCGCGGTACGCCGAATGACTGGCTCGAGAACAACCTCTACAGCCGCTTCCCCAATCTGGGCATCCTCTCGATGGTGATCATCGACCTCCTGCTCTTCGGCGTGCCGGGCATCATCATCATTGCGGTACAGATGCTGGCCATGCCGCTGCTCGCGGCCGGCGTCATCAACGGCATCGGGCATCACACGGGCTACCGCAATTTCGAATGCCCGGACGCGGCCCGCAACATCGTGCCCTGGGCGTTCATCGTCGGTGGCGAGGAGCTGCACAACAATCATCACGCTTTCCCGAGCTCGGCGAAGTTCTCGTCGCGCAGCTGGGAGTTCGATATCGGCTGGCTCTGGATCCGCATGCTGTCGGCAGTCGGCCTGGCGCGTGTGCTCCGTGTCGCGCCGCAGCCTGTGTTCGCCCCCTCTACCCATCACGTGGACCTCGAGACCGTGCGCGCCGTCATCGTCAACCGCATGCATGTCCTGCGTGACTACACGCGCAGCGTGACCCTTCCGGTGTTTCGTGCGGAGCTGCAGGCGGCTCCGGGCAATCTGACACGCAGGGTGAAGAAGCTGCTCGTCCGCCAGCCGGTGCTGCTTGACCCGCATGCCCACGCGAAACTCAAGGAAGTGCTGGACAGCAATCCGATGCTGCACACCGTGCATGAATTCCGCGAACGACTGCAGGTGTTGTGGTCGGGCGGGCACATGAGCAATGACACCCTGCTCCAGCATCTCAAGGACTGGATCGCCCAGGCCGAGGCGAGCGGCATCAAGGCGCTGCAGGATTTTGCGGCTTCCTTGCGCGGCTACGCGATGCAGCCTGCCTGACGCGAATCTTCACCTGGACACAAAAAACCCGCCTCGAGGCGGGTTTTTTCATGCCTGGAAGGCGGAGATCTACTTGATCTTCGCTTCCTTGTAGACGACGTGCTTGCGCACCTTGGGGTCGTACTTCTTGATCTCGACCTTTTCGGGATGCAGGCGCTTGTTCTTGGTGGTCGTGTAGTAGTGGCCAGTGCCGGCGGAGGAGACGAGCTTGATCTTGTCGCGCATGGGTTCGGCTCCTTACCTTCAGACCTTCACGCCTTCAGAGCGAAGGCGGGCCACGACGGTTTCGATCCCCTGCTTTTCGATCGTCCTGAGGCCCCGGCTCGAGACGCGCAGGGAAACGAAGCGGCGCTCGCTTTCCATCCAGAATCGCTGCGTATGCAGGTTCGGGAGGAAGCGGCGACGACGGCGGTTGTTGGCATGCGACACGGTGTTACCCGTCGTCGGGCCTTTGCCCGTGACCTGACAGACTCTCGACATGACATTCATCCTCGAGCGACGACTTGAGTGCCTGAACCCGCGCGAAAGCTGTTCCGGCCGTAAAAAGCAGTCGCGCTTTATACCAGCGGGCCCTATTGCCGGCAAGGCCAGGGCGGCAACTTCACAGCAGTCCGCGTTCCGCAAAGGACTCGCAGGCACCGTCTCCCACGACG
>JANNNQ010000235.1:0-26958 GCA_031398625.1 Pseudomonadota bacterium | reverse complement strand
ATCGTTACCTTCAGTTCTTTGGCAGGTCTTCCGACTTTCATGCTCCAGCACTCCGGCTTCCAAGGATACTCCTTGGACCGAACCCAGTATGTAAAGTTACATATGGGACATCACACTAGTCGCGCCGTGATCAATGAACCGCTTTGCAGGGCAGCCTCGACGACCAGCGTACCCAGCGTGAGGCCGCTGATGATGCGATTGCGGCGCGGGAAATTCTGTTTCGACGGGGGTGTGCTGCAGGGAAACTCCGTGACCAGGGCCCCGCTCGCTGCGATCTGTTCGGCCAGCTGCTGATGCTTCGCAGGATAGATGATGTCGGGGCCGGTACCACACACTGCCACGGTAAAGCCGCCTACTTCGAGGGCGCCGAGATGACTGGCTGCGTCAATGCCGAGGGCCAGTCCGCTCGTTACGCCAAGGCCTTTCGCGACCAGCTGCCTTGCGAAAGCCGCTGCGTTTTCTGCGCCTGCATGCGTCGGATTCCGCGAGCCGACGATCGCCAGTTGCGGCAACTGCAGCGTTTCGACGAGGCCTGCGACGAAGAGTGCTACCGGCGCATCCGCGATTTCAGCCAGCAGCCGCGGGTAGTGTCCGGAATTCAGCGGGACCAGGTGCCGCTTAGGACCTTCAAGCCAGCGGCAATCGAGATCGAGGAGGCGTTGATCGGGCTTGAGCAGCGCCTCGATTGCCTGATCGCGGAGCCCCGCGTTCGACAGCGCTGGCCGGTCAGCGCAGCACAGCGCGTCGAGCGAGCCAAACTGTTCGAGCAGGGGAACCAGCGTGCCGGCATGCAGGCCGGGAACGCGGGCGAGGATCAGCCACGATCGCAGTTCTTCCATGAACGACATCCCTGTGATGCAAGTACCCTCAAGGGCACACCCCCACATCCTTGTGGCGGGCTATCGACCCGGCTGGCTTGCGACCGGCTTACGGCTGGCCGATCACATCACCCGTGCGAATGGGGCGGATGGCCTCCATCACCAGTCCGTAGCTCATGCGGTCATTTGCCTTGAAGACCATGATGAGACCGGTCCGCTCGTCGGGCAAGCGCACATTCTTGGCAAATCCACCGATACCCGACTTCAGGCCGGCAGTCTGGCCACCGCGTGAATAAATGTCCTTCACCGTGCCGCCCGATTCATGGACCGCCAGTACGTGCCCGGGTTCAAGGCCATCGCGGCTGCCGCGATTCAGTGCCACGACCTGGTACTGGCCAACCACCGAGTAATCATCGACGGCGATGACGGAACCCGAGATCGCAGCAGCCGGCGCATGGGGAATGAAGTCGGCGCCGATATTGGCGTCCTCGGGAAACAGCTTGTCGCCCTGCAGGGCTTCGCGCAGCGAGTCCGTGAGAACCAGCTTCGCCGGGTCGCCGCTCTGCAGGACCGCGCCCGAGCCGACATACAGTCCGTGATAGCCCAGAATGTTGCGGTTTTCCGGGTCGCGCAGCGGTTCGCCAACGTGAATGACGCTGTACCGGGACTCCGGAGCCGCGGAACCGATCCCACGGGCATAAATCTCGTTGCCGGCTGCGCCGATCATGTGTCCGTCGCGCATGGCGACGAGGTAAGGCCCGGACTCCACTTGCTCGCGGTCGAGCAGGGTGGGCCGGCCCATGAAAGCTGCAATCACTTCGTATGGAACGGTGGTGATCGCCTGGGGCAGCGGTTCGCTGCGAACCTGGGGCGAAAGCCTGGTGGCGTCGCCGCCTACTGCCGCCGTGCCGCGCTCAAGCGTGACCCGCGGCTGGCCGTCCACATAGACCAGCGTCAGGACGTCGCCGGGATAGATAAGGTGTGGATTCTCGACCTGCGGATTGACGTGCCAGATTTCAGGCCAGTACCAGGCATCCCGAAGGAAGAGCTGCGCAATACCCCAGAGGGTGTCGCCCCGCCTGACCGTGTACCGATCCGGTGCGTTCGGCGCGAGGGGGATGTTGCTGCCCGTGGCGACGGTCCGGGCTGCTTCGGCCTGGGCGCCCACGCTCGTTGGCAGGCCAATGGCCAGCGTTCCGGCGATCGCGGCGGTCAAGGCAAACCAGCCAGCGTGACTGCCAAGGAAGCGGGGCATCAACCCGGAGGCCGGGCTTCGGAAGGTCGCCGTTTTCATGCGCTGCGTGGCTCCGTCAGGACTTGAAGATCAAACCCGTGCCGGGGACGCGACTCGGGCCTTATAATCCGGGGCCTGCCTGATCGGATCCCACCCGGAATCGCGCCGCTCGCGATGCGGCTTCGGGTTCCGATTGACCAGGCTGGTTGCTGTAAATCAGTTACGTCGGGAAAGGCATTAAGTTCAACGATGACCTAACTTTAGCAGCATTTTTACAGCGAGTGCACGAATCTGCCCCCGACTGCGAGACGTGGTTCTCATTCCCCTGTTCGCCCTTCTGGAACTGCATGTGCCATGGCCCTTCTGACGATTCTTGAATACCCGGATCCCCGCCTGCGAACCCGCGCCGAACCGGTAGCGGAAGTCGACGCCAAAGTGCGTCGCCTGATCGATGACCTGTTCGAGACCATGTACCACGCGCCAGGCGTGGGTCTCGCTGCGACGCAGGTGAACATCCATCGGCGCGTACTGGTCGTGGACATCAGCGAAGACCGCAGCCAGCCGCTGGCCCTCGTCAATCCGGAGATCGTCGAGCGCGACGGTGTCGAGGAACTCGAGGAGGGCTGCCTTTCGGTTCCCGGCATCTATGAAAAGGTGACCCGCGCAGACCGGATCAGGGTCCGGGCGTTCAATCGCAGCGGGAAGCTCCAGGAATTCGCGGCCGATGGCCTGCTGGCCGTCTGCATCCAGCACGAGATGGATCACCTCGAGGGCAAGCTCTTCGTCGACTACCTCTCCGACCTCAAGCGCACCCGCATCCGGAAGAAGCTCGACAAGGAGCGCAAGAACCGCGATGGCTCGAGTGCGGCCGGCTCGAAGGCCCCCGCGATATAGGGAGGACCGGCCGTTTCCTGAAGACCCGTTCCTGGCAGCCTGCGCTGCTTCCCTCCGCCTGCCAGCCAACACCCGTGTCCCAGACCTTGAACATCGTATTTGCGGGCACGCCCGTCTTCGCAGTGCCGGCGCTCGAGAGGCTGCTGGCATCCCGGCATCGCGTGGTCGCCGTCTATACGCAGCCCGATCGGCCTGCAGGACGCGGCCGGCAGGTTCAGTTCAGCCCCGTGAAGGAGTGCGCCTTGGGCAATGGGGTGGCCGTCGAGCAGCCGGTCACCCTGCGCGATGCGGAGGCGGTCCGGCAACTCGGGGGCTACTCGCCGGACCTGATGGTCGTCGCGGCTTACGGATTGCTGCTGCCCCCTGCGGTTCTCGCCGTGCCGCGTCTCGGTTGCCTGAACATTCACGCATCGCTGCTGCCTCGCTGGCGGGGTGCCGCTCCCATTCACCGGGCACTGCTTGCAGGTGACCGCGAGACAGGCATCGACATCATGCAGATGGAGGTCGGCCTCGATACCGGCCCGGTGTTGCTCGAGCGGGTCATTGCGATTGCTGACCGCGAGACAACGGGCACCCTGCACGACCGGTTGGCTGCAGTGGGGGCCGACGCGATCGAAGCCGCGCTCGCAGACCTGCTGGCTGGAAGGCTGGACCCGCGTCCGCAGGCCGTGACGGGCGTGACGTATGCAAACAAGATCCGGAAGGCAGAGGCGCGCATCGACTGGAGCCGGCCTGCAGTGGAGATAGACAGGCTGGTGCGGGCCTTCCAGCCGTTGCCTGTTGCCGAAACGCTGTATCGCGGGCAGTTGCTGAAGGTATGGGAGGCCTCGCCCGTGACATTGCACCACGATGCGATCCCCGGAACCGTTCTGGCGGCAGCGAATGAGGGCATCGTGGTGGCGACCGGGGAGAAGGCGTTGCGACTGGAACGGGTACAGATGGCGGGTCGCAATCCCGTGCCTGTCGCCGATTTTCTCAATGCACATTCAATCGCGGGCGAGCGGCTGGGGCAATGAGCACGCCTGCCGAAGTACGCGCGCGCGCTGCCAGGCTGGTGCTGCAGGTTTCCACCGAAGGGCGATCACTGGATGCGTTGCTGGCGAACCAGTCGTCCGGCAAGCCGCAGGAGCGAGGACTGCTCAGGGCCCTGAGCTACGGCACGATCCGCTGGCACATCCGCCTGAGCGCCATTCTCCAGCAGATGCTTTCTGGCCCTCCTGAGCGGTTGGCCCCCGAGATCCGGGCACTTTCCCTCGTGGGACTGTTCCAGCTGCTGCATACCGACATCGCTCCTCATGCGGTGGTTTCAGAAACGGTCAACGCCGCCAGGGTGCTCGGGATGCCACGCGCCGCTGGTCTGCTGAATGCACTGCTCAGGCGTTGCCAGCGTGAGGGGGCCGGCATCGCGGCACGCATCGATGCGGATCCCGCTTTGGCGGCCGCCCACCCGGTCTGGCTGGTCGATGCATTGCGTGCGGACTGGCCTGCCGAAGCCGTGAACATCCTCGCCGCCAACAACCAGCATCCGCCGTTCTGGCTGCGGGTGAATCGCCTGCGTTGCACGACGGAAGCGTATGCGGAGCGATTGCGGGCCGCGGGAATGCAAGCCACTCCGCATCCCTTTGTACCCGAAGCCCTGCTGCTTGCGGAAGCCGTGGACGTGAAGTCCCTTCCGGGATTCGCCGAAGGCTGGGTCTCGGTGCAGGACGCAGCAGCACAACTCGCATCGCGACTGGTCGCACCCCAACCGGGGCAGCGCGTACTCGATGCCTGCGCGGCTCCCGGCGGCAAGACCTGCCATCTGCTCGAGCTCGAACCGGAGCTTGGCCACCTGGTAGCGGTCGATGTCGCGGGAGAACGGATCGCGCGGGTCCGGGACAATCTTGAACGCCTGGGGCTGGCTGCCGAGGTCATCACGGCCGACGCGGAGCAGCCCGCCGACTGGTGGGACGGGCAGCCTTTCGACCGGGTCCTGCTGGATGTCCCCTGCTCGGCTACGGGCGTGATCCGGCGCCATCCCGACATCAAGCTGCTCCGGCGCGACACCGACATCCCGGCGCTCGCCGCGCGGCAGGCCCGGCTCCTCAAGCAGCTGTGGCCTCTGGTCAAACCCGGCGGCCGGCTGGTGTATGCCAGCTGTTCGGTGCTGAAGGCCGAAAATGCGGCCGTTGTCGGCCCTTTTCTCGATGCGCACGAGGAGTCGAGCGATGTGACCGCGGCTGTGGCCCATACCTGGCCAGCCGCCGAGTGGAGGGGGGGTGGCCAGGTGGGCTACCGGGTCCGGCCCGGTGAAGCGGGCATGGACGGGTTCTATTATGCTTGCTTGCAGAAAAGCAACGGGTGACGGTTCCCTTGAACGTGGGCTTGCAAATAGACCGCTGGGGTAAGGCAGGTTTCAACATCTGGGGTCGGATCCTGGCAGTGGCGTTGTTGTGGTTCTGCAACGAGGGGGGAGGGCTGCCTGCCGCTTCGGCAGCCGAGGCTCCCCGGCGCTTCGAAATCCGTTCGGCTTTTGTGGAACCCGCCGAGAGCGTATACATGCTCAATGCGCGGCTTGATTTCGCCCTCCCGCCCGGCGCGCAAGCTGCAATCCTGGACGGTGTGGTGCTCACGCTCGATCTTGAAATCGTCGTCAACCGTGCCCGTCGCTACTGGTTCGACGAAACCGTCGCGACCCTCGAGCAGCACTACGAAGTCGTCTATCACGCGTTGAGCGAGCGTTTCCTGGTCCGCAACGTCAACAGCGGCGAGCAGACTTCCTGGCCCACCCTCGACGACGCCCTGGAGTCCCTGCAGGTGGTGACCCGGTTGCCCATCCTCGACCAGTCCCTGGTGGCACCGGCCTTGCGACATGAGGTGAGCCTCCGCGCGCGCCTCGATGTGCGGAACATTCCGGATGCGTTGCGGTTCGTGCTCTTCTGGGTGGACGACTGGCGGCAGCAGACCGACTGGTATACATGGCCACTCAATCTCTAAGACGTGCAGGCATTGCGGCGCTGGTCCTGGTCGGAGCCGCGCTCTGGCTGGCCGCGCTGCTGCTGATGGCCCAGACGGTCCAGAACTCCACCGAATTCAGCCGCATCCATCCCTGGATTCTCCTCGTCAACGCAGCGGGACTCGTCGTCCTGCTGGTGCTGATCGTCGGCAAGCTTGTCCAGCTCCTGCGCAACTGGCGCCGGCGCGTGGTCGGTTCGCGGCTCGAGGCGCGGATGGTGTGGATGTCATGCCTGCTGGCGGTGGCACCGATCGTTCTCGTGTTCTATCTCTCCGTGCAGTTCCTCAATCGCGGCATCGACAGCTGGTTCCATGTCGAGATCCGCCAGGGCCTGGCCGATTCGCTGATGCTCTCGCGTGCCGCACTCGACCTGCGGATGCGGGAGTACCTCGAGCGGACGCAGGAAATGGCTGGCATGCTGGCTTACAGCGAACGCGATCCGTGGGTCGAGCTCGGCGACCTGCGGCGCGACAGTGGTGCGCTCGAGCTCACGCTGATGGGCGGCAACAGCCGCATCATTGCGACAAGCTCGGAGGGCTTGGGGGACAGCGTTGCGCCGAATCCTGCCGAAGAGGTGATGCTGCAGGTCCGCCAGGGACTGCCGTTCATCAGCGTGGATCCGATTGCCGGCGGCGGGTATCTCGTGCGCACGGCCATGCCGCTGACGCGGCCGGGTTCCGAACCGCGCGTGCTCATGGGCATCTTCCCGATCGAGGAACGTCTCGGCCAGCTCGCGGACACCGTGGAAATGGCTTACCAGCAGTACGCCGAGAAGGCTCGCCTGCGCGAGCCGCTGAAGACCAGCTTCACGCTCACGCTGACACTGGTGTCGCTCATGTCGGTGCTCGCTGCCGTCTATGGCGCATTCTGGGCAGCCCGGCGCCTGGTGCGGCCGATCGAGGATCTCGTCGCCGGCACGCGCGCCGTTGCAAAGGGCGATTTCGATACCCGGCTCCCGCTGACTTCCCACGATGAAATGGGCGTGCTGGTGCACTCGTTCAACGACATGACCATCCGCCTTGCGTCGGCCCGCGAAGAAGCGCGGCTCAGCCAGCAGGCAGTGGAAACCGAGCGGACCAACCTCGCCGTCATCCTCGCGCGCCTGTCGACTGGCGTGATCTCCCTCGAACCGGACCTCCGCATTCGCACGGCGAACCAGGCCGCGGGCAGCATCCTTGGCGTCGATTTCGAGGGAGGAGTAGGCAAGCCGCTGGCGCAGATCGCTCCGGGCGAGGCGCTGTACGAGCAGTTCGTCGCCGCCTGTCGAGCCCATCTGGATGCGGGCCAGGCGGAGTGGCGTGAACAGCTGGTATTGCGGGGGGATGGAGGCCGTCGTGTACTGATGTGTGCCTGCACGGCGCTGCCCGGTGATGAGGGCGCGGCCGCAGGCTACGTCATCGTGTTCGACGACATCACGACACTGCTCCAGGCGCAGCGCGACGCGGCGTGGGGCGAGGTGGCGCGGCGTCTGGCACATGAGATCAAGAATCCGCTGACGCCGATCCAGCTCTCTGCGGAGCGCATGCGCCGCAAGTTCCTGCTGTCGATGAACCAGGCCGATGCGCTGGTGCTCGAGCGCGCGACAACCACGATCGTTCACCAGGTCGAGGCAATGAAGGAAATGGTGAATGCGTTCAGCGAGTATGCGCGGGCGCCGGCGATGGAAATGTCGCGCTTCGATCTCAACCAGCTGGTCACCGAGGTGGTCGATCTCTATCGCTCGCAGGATACGCAGCGCCGCCTGCACCTCGAGCTGGATGCAAAGCTGCCCGAGATCGAAGCGGATCGCGGGCGGCTGCGGCAGATCCTGCACAACCTCCTGACCAATGCGATCGAGGCCCTCGATGGCCAGCCAGCCGCGGAGATCACCGTGCATACGCAGTTCCTGTCGCGTCCGCCAGCGGAATCGGCAGTGATCGTGGTGGAAGACACCGGCCCCGGTTTCCAGCCGGAACTGATCGGCCAGGTCTTCGATCCCTACGTCACGAGCAAGACCCGGGGCACCGGACTTGGCCTTGCGATCGTCAAGAAGATCGTCGAGGAGCATGCGGGCCGTATCGAGGCGGAGAACCGGCGCGAGGGAGGTGCACGGGTCCGGATCGAACTGCCCCTGTCGGAAGCGGCGCGAGCAGCCCTGCTTGCCCGTGAGCCGCGCTACAGCGATACGAGGAGAGAGCGCGCATGAGTGCACCCCGCGTCCTGGTGGTGGACGACGAATCGGAGATCCGTCGCCTGTTGCAGGAAATCCTCGCGGACGAGGGCTACGACGTGGACGTGGCCGCGGATGCAGCCCAGGCCCGTACCCGCCGCGCGAAGCAGGAGCCGGACCTCATCCTCCTCGATATCTGGATGCCCGACACCGACGGCATCACGCTGCTGCGTGAGTGGGCACAGTCTGCGGCAGGACTCGCCTGTCCGGTCGTCATGATGTCCGGTCATGGCACGGTGGAAACCGCCGTCGAAGCAACGCGCCTCGGCGCCTTTGACTTCATCGAGAAGCCGCTGTCGCTTGCGAAGCTGCTGCGCACGGTCGAGCGGGCACTGGAAGCGGGCAGGCAGAAGCGGTATTCCCCAAGGACGTCCGCACCGGCTGCCATCGCGCCCGTTGGCAAGAGCCGGGCAATGCATGCCCTGAGGGAACAGGTGCAGCAGGTGGCGCCGCATGAAGCATCGGTGCTCATCATCGGCGAGTCCGGCACGGGCCGTGAAGCGTTTGCCCGCTACGTGCATTCCCTGTCGCGGCGTGCCACCGGGCCTTTCGTCACGCTGATCGCGGCAGGGGTTGCCGACGACAACGCGATGGCCCTGCTCCATGGTGTCGAGGCGGGCGACTCCGCTCGCAGCGGCCTGCTGGAGCAGGCCAATGGCGGCGTCCTGTTCGTCAATTCCATCGAGGACCTGTCGCCTGCCGTGCAGCGGCTGCTGCTCGCCGATCTCGAATCGCGTTCATTCCTGCGTGTCGGTGGCCAGCGGCCGGTGCCTCTCGACGTGCGCCTGATCTGCTCGGCCCGCCCCGGCATCGACCAGCGCAGCGAAGCGGGTGCAGTCCGTGTCGACCTGCTGGCGCACCTCAACGTCATCAAGCTGCACATTCCGCCACTGCGCGAGTACACCGAGGACGTGCCCGATCTGCTCCGGTACTACGTCGACCGGCTGGTCGATGACGAGCGGTTGCCGTTCCGCAAGTTCAGCGTCGCCGCCCAGAACCGCCTGCGCAACTATCCCTGGCCGGGCAACATCAGCGAGCTCAAGAACCTGGTGCAGCGCCTGCTCATCCTGGGGGGTGCCGAGGACATCGGCCTCGAGGAAGTGGAGCGCGAGCTGGCTGCCCAGACGCTGTCCAGCGAACCGCTCGTGAAGCAGGATCTGCTGGCCCTGCCCCTGCGCGAAGCGCGCGAACAGTTCGAGCGGGCCTATCTCCAGCAGCAGCTCATCCTGTGCAACGGCAAGGTCGGCCAGCTGGCGAAGCGGGTGGGCATGGAACGCACGCACCTGTATCGCAAGCTGCGGCTGCTGGGTGTCGATTTCCGCCAGTCGGCGGATGACTGAAAGAGCGTAGCGCTATTCGCCGACGCGGATCACGAGGGCGTCGATCTGGGCTTCGCGCAGCTTGCGCCGCGTTTCATCCAGCGCCTTGAGGTTGGTCACCGGCCCGATCCGCACGCGATGCCACGTGTCGTTGTCAACCGCGACTTTCTGCACCTTCGATTCGATTCCCTGGAGCGCGAGCACGGCCCGCATGCGATCGGCATCCGCCGGACTGCGGAACGAGCCGGCCTGCAGGATGTAGGCCCCGGCACGATCGACAGGCAGCGCCGGACCGTTGGGACGGACGTCGCGTTCCCGTTCCGGTATCACCACTTCGAACTTGGGCAGCATCTCGTAGAAGTCGAGCTGCGTCTCCGCATCCGCGCTCTGGGAGGCCGGAGCGGGCTGCTCCGTGACGGATGTGCCGTCGCTGGCGAGCGGCACCGCAACCGGTTCCGTGGCTGGATCCACACTGCGGCCCTGCAGGTAGACGGCAACCGCAACGCCGAGGCCGAGCATAAGCCCCGCGATGAAGCCCGCGCCTCCGGACATCTCCAGTCCGCCCCGGCCCCGCGAATGCTTGTAGTCCTTCGGCATCGGCTACATGGAATCCGGAACCGAGACGCCCAGCAGCGTGAGGCCGTTCGCAATCACCTGGCGGGCGGCTGCGACGAGATTGAGACGGGCGCTGCGCAACTCCGCATCCTCCACCAGGAACAGGTGGGCGTTGTAGTAGGTGTGGAAATCACCTGCAAGTTCCCGCAGGTAATGCGCCACCTGGTGGGGTTCCAGCAACCGCGCGGCCGACTCGAGCAGCTCCGGGTACGACGTGAGACGACGGATGAGGGCCTTTTCGTGCGGCTCGACCAGCAGGTCCAGGTGCCCTGCCGTGAAACCCGGTGTGTACGACAGGCCCTTTTCGCCCAGCTGCCGGAAGACGCTCTTTACCCGCGCGTGCGCGTACTGCACGTAGTACACGGGATTTTCCTCGCTTTGCGACAGCGCGAGGTCAATGTCGAAGACGAACTCCGAATCCGCGCGGCGCAGGATCAGAAAGTAGCGCACGGCATCGCGCCCCACCCATTCGATGAGGTCGCGCACGGTGACATAGGACCCGGCCCGCTTCGAGATCTTCACTTCTTCACCGCCCCGCATCACCCGCACCATCTTGTGCAGGATGTAGTCGGGATAGCCCCGGGGAATGCCAAGGTTCAGCGCCTGCAGGCCCGCACGGACCCGAGCAATCGTGCCGTGATGATCGGTACCCTGGACATTGATGACCTTGGCATAGCCGCGTTCCCACTTCGTGACGTGATACGCCACGTCAGGGACGAAGTAGGTGTAAGTCCCGTCGGACTTGCGCATGACGCGGTCCTTGTCATCGCCGTAGTCCGTCGTGCGCAGCCACAGCGCGCCTTCCTGCTCGTATGTCTTGCCGCTTGCGACCAGGCCCTTGACGGCTGCATCGACCTTGCCGTTGCCGTACAGGCTCGATTCGAGATAGTAGGTATCGAAGACGACGCCGAATTGCTGCAGGTCGAGATCCTGCTCCCGCCGGAGGTACGCCACCGCGAAGCGCCGCACGGCATCGGCATCGTCCACGTCGCCGCTGGCATTCACCGTCGCGCCATCGGCAGTCACCGATTGCTTCGCCAGGAAATCATCCGCGATGTCCTGGATGTACTCGCCGTTGTACGCGGCTTCCGGCCAGCCCGTGTCGCCGGGCTTGAGGCCGCGGGCCCGCGCCTGCACCGAGTACGTCAGGTTCTGGATCTGCACGCCCGCGTCGTTGTAATAGAACTCGCGGCTGACGGCATAGCCCTGCGACAGCAGGACAGCGGCGAGGGAATCTCCCAGCGCGGCCTGGCGGCCGTGACCCACGTGCAGCGGACCCGTCGGATTCGCCGAGACGAATTCAACGACAGTGTGCTCGCCGTTACCCAGGTTGCTCCGTCCGTAAGCGTCGCCGTCACCCAGGATGCGTTCGAGCTCCTGCCGGTATGCCTCCGTCGAGAGGTGAATGTTGATGAACCCGGGCCCCGCGATCTCCACTCGCGCCACCAGCGGGCTCGGCGGGAACACGCCGGCGAGGAGTTCGGCCAGTTCGCGCGGCTTGCGCCGGGCCGCCTTGGCCAGACGCAGCGCCACACTGGTCGCGAAATCGCCATGAGCCGGATCGCGTGTGCGTTCCAGCTCGACCGGAACGGACGAGCTGCCGAGCGCCTCTGCGGGCAGGGCGTGCAACGCCTGCTCTACCAGCTGTGCAATCTGCTGCTTCAAGATCGGAATCCGGAGGAGGTAGCGGTAAGGAGGCGCAAGTCTACGTGACGCACTAAAACAGCTCTAGCGGATCGACGTCGATGGACCAGCGGACCTTGCGGGCTTCCGGCAGTTCGTCGAGCCGCGGGATCCACCCTGACAGGACTTGCTGCAGGGGACCCGGCCCGCTTGCCTGCAGGAGTAGCTGGGCACGGTAGCGGCCTTCGCGTCGCTGCATCGGCGCGGCAGCCGGTCCGAGCAGTGAGATCGGCCCCGAGGCGAGTGCGCGGGCAGCGGCGAGAAAACGGAACGGAGGGTCCTCGGTCGCGGCGTCGGCGCGGAGCAATGCGAGTCGTGAATAAGGCGGCCAGCCGGCCTGCTCGCGTTCACGCAACGCCGCCGCGGCGAAGGCTCCGTAGCCGCCTTCGAGCAGTTGCAGCAGCAGCGGGTGCTCCGGATATTCACTCTGGATCAGCACTTCGCCAGCCCGTTCCGCGCGGCCGGCCCGTCCGGCAACCTGGATGATGGTCTGGGCCAGCCGTTCGCTCGCGCGAAAGTCCGTGCTGAACAATCCCTGGTCGGCATTCAGGACCACCACCAGGCTCACTTCGGGAAAGTGGTGTCCTTTCGTCAGCATCTGTGTGCCGATCAGGAGCCGTACCGCGCCGCTGTGGATCCGGGTCATCGCCGCATCCAGTTCGCCCTTGCGGCGGATGTTGTCGCGATCGATGCGCAGTGCCGCCACACCGGGGAACACTTCACCCAGCGTTTCCTCGATGCGCTCCGTCCCCTGGCCCACGGGCTTGGGTTGCGCGCCGCAGGAGGGGCATATGGCCGGGGCGATCTCCTCGGCGGAGCAGTGATGGCACACGAGCCGGTTCGAGCGCTTGTGCACCGTGAGGCGCGCATCGCACCGTTTGCACGGCGCGGCCCAGCCGCAGGCGGGACAGAAGAGCGTGGGCGCATAGCCCCGGCGATTGAGGTACAGCAGCACCTGCCCGCCCGCATCCAGGTGGCGGCGGATCGCCAGCATCGCGGGTGTCGACAGTCCCTGGTTCGCGGCGTGCTGGCGCAGGTCGATGACGCCGAGGCGCGGTGGCTGGGCATTGCCGGCCCGGCAGGGCAGCACGAGATGCTCGTTGCGTGTGCGCTGGTCCGCTCGCGTCAGGCGCGCCAGGCTTTCGAGCGAAGGCGTTGCCGACCCCAGCACGACGGGAACACCGAGGCGCTGGGCGCGTGCAATGGCCAGGTCCCGGGCCGAGTACCGGAAACCTTCCTGCTGCTTGTAGGAAGCATCGTGCTCCTCGTCGACGACGATGAGACCGGGACGCGAGAGCGGCGCGAATACCGCGGACCGCGTGCCGATGACGATGCCGGCAGCGCCGGTTCGGGTCTGGCGCCAGGCATCGAGTCGCTCCCTGTCGGTGAGCGAGGAGTGCAGGACCGCGAGTCGCGTCGCGAAGCGGTCCTGAAAGCGCTGCGTCAGCTGGGGAGTCAGCGCGATCTCGGGAACCAGGACAAGCGCTTGCTGCCCTTGCGCGAGCACGGCCTCGATGGCGCGCAGATACACCTCCGTCTTGCCGCTCCCGGTAACGCCATCCAGCAGCAGGGTACCGAAGGTGCCCAGCCGGCGGGTGATCGTAGCCACTGCCTGCTCCTGCCCGGGGCTCAACGGCGGCCCGGTTGCGCGCGTGCCCGGTTCCGGCTGCGAATCCAAACCGATGCTTGTCGTGCGGCTGGCATAACCGCGTTCGATCAGCGTGCGGATGGCGCCGCGCCAATCCGTGCCGGTCGCAGCCAGCGTGGCAGCGTCGATCCCGGCAGCGCCGCCGTCGACCAAGGCTGTCATCACGGCCCGCAGCCGCTTCGCCCGTGGAGACAGGGCTGCAAAGGCTGCCCCGATTCCGAGCGGGGTCGGACTCCATCTGGTTTCCAGCGCGGCGGCTGCCGCGCCCTGGCGCAGCGGCGTGGGCAGGGCTGCCGCCAGGACTTCGCCGACGGGATGACGATAGTAGTCGGCCGACCAGACGAGCAGCTCCAGCAGGCCGGCATCGAAGACGGGCACCGCGTCGATGACTTCCAGCGCCCGCCGGATCTTCTGCTCGGGCAGTTCGCTGTGCGCTTTGGTTGCGACCAGGATCCCGACCGCGCGCCGGCGACCGAAGGGAACCCAGAGGCGTTGTCCGGGCACGAGCCTGCCAGGGTCCGCGTCGGCGGGAGCGCGGTAGTCGAACAACCGCCGTAGCGGCGTATCAATGGCGATGGCGAGGTAGGAGCTCATCTACCCGTTATGGCAAGTTGTCCACAAAAGCTGTGGGTAACTCTGTGGAAGAGTTGGGGCAAAGCATTCCAAGTGGGGATTTCGCTTGCAGGTTTTTCGGACTGCTTAACAAATGACCGGCTTTTTGGGATGGCAAATTAATTTATATGAAACAATGGGTTGCGATGACTCCTGCAGCTCTCGCCAGGCAGCGGGAAGGACCACGCAACGAGCCGCGGCCCGAGCCGCCTGCAACCATGGAACAACTCGGCCATCCCGTGCCTGCGCACGCGCCGTCAACCCGTTCTGGCGTGCGACGTTATACACAACTGGTCCCACGGATTACCGGTTCCCATGCGGAGTCACAGTGCGACGGCAAACCTCGAAACGGCGGCGAAGTGGCTCTCTGCTACGCTCTCGCGAGGTGACGTCCTTCCAGAGGCCTTTCCAGAGGAATGCTGTCTGAATTCTGCCCGTGCGCTGGACCAGTTTCTGTCGGGTGTCGAAAAGCGCGCGTACCGCCTGGCCAGTATCGCGCTGCGCGATCCCGACGAGGCGCTTGATGTCGTCCAGGATGCGATGCTGCAGCTGGCGCGACGGTACGCAGACCGTCCCTACGAGGAGTGGCTGCCGCTGTTCTACCGCATCCTGCAGAACCGCATCCGCGACAGCCAGCGGCGGCGCAGCGTACGGAACCGGATTTTCGGTTGGTGGCCCGCTGGGGAGAGCGACGATGACGCGCAGGCTGATGCGATCCTCGCAGCTCCCAGCCCGGGTACCGGGCCGGAAGGGGCCGCCGCGTCGGGCGAAGCGCTCAAGGTCCTGGAGTTGGCAGTGGCCGAGCTGCCAGCGAGACAGGCGGAGGCGTTCCTGCTGCGGACGCTGGAAGGCCTGGACGTCGCCGACACAGCCGCTGCCATGGGCTGCTCGGAAGGCAGCGTGAAGACCCATTACTCGCGGGCGATCCATGCGTTGCGCGCCCGCCTCGGAGAAGCCTGGTGAGTACACCTGAACAGGATCCGGCCAGCGAGCCCGCTGATTTCGCGGCGCGGGCGCGGGCGCTGCTGCTCGAGAGTGCCGACAACCTGGACGGTCGGACCCGTTCGCGCCTCACGCAGGCGCGTCATGCCGCGCTCGCGCAGCTGGAATCCAGGGCACCTGGCCGCCCGGGGTTCAGCCGCTGGTTGCTGCCCGCCGGCAGTATCGTGGCGGCTGCGCTGGTGGCAGTGGTCTGGTTCGGCAACCTGCAGCCGGACTCTGACTCGTTGCAGGCCGCGAATTCGCCGATGGATGACATCGAGCTCATGGCCGGCGCCGAGAGTTTCGAACTCATCGAGGAGCTCGAGTTCTACGCCTGGCTCGAGAGCGAGGCCGCATTGGCCGCCGCGGGCGAAACGGGCTGAAGGATGCGCCCGATGGCAGGCATCGCGATGGCAGCCATGACCGTGCTGGTGCCGCTCGGCGGTCGGGCGGCCGACGCTCCTGCTGTCCCGGCGAAGCCTGCAGCGGCCGTGCCTGTCAGGGCGGCAGTGGCAGCCGATTTCCTCGAGTACCTCGCCGCTTTCGAGGGCGACGACGAGAACTGGACCGATTTCGAGGTTGTGGCAGAGGAGCCGCCGGCTGTACAGGCCAGGCCCGCTGCCCCCAAGGTACCGAAGGCAGGCGATCCCAAATGACCCAGCGGTTGCAAGGGCTGTACGCGTTTTTCCTCTGCTGCCTGTTTGCGCTCGGCAGCGCGCAGGCTGCCGATAATGCCGGCGTCGAGTGGTCGCAGTTGTCTGCGGAACAGCAGCAGGTGCTCGCGGGGTTTGCGGACAACTGGAGCCAGCTGCCTCCCGGACGACAGCGCGCTTTGTCCCAGGGCGCGGAGCGCTGGGCCACCATGACGCCGGAGCAGCGCGAGCAGGCGGGAGAGCGGTTCCAGCGCTGGCGTTCGTTGACGGAAGAGCAGCGTGGGCTGATCCGCGAGCGCTATCGCAACTTCCAGGACCTGTCGCCGGACGAGCAGGCGCGGCTGCGTGAGAATTTCCGCCGCTTCCGCGATCTGCCTGCCGAGCGCCGCCAGGAACTGCGGGAACGCTGGCGGCAACTCACTCCGGAACAGCGGCAGCGCGTGCGCGAGCAGCTGCGCAATCGCCCTGCGCCAGCCCGACAGCGCTGACAGCAGGCGCGTGTTGTCGAGGTGGAACAGAATGATTTCGTTGAATTGCGCCACCCGGCTCGCGTATCGTACACGCGGCTCAAGCCTCGGGAATACAGGCCTGGGGCTGGCGATGTCGAGGTGAAATGCAATTCGCCGGCAACGTGACCGGCATGGTGCCAAGTGATCAGCCTTTCGCAGGAAATCCTGAGAACCGATGTCTCGGGCATGCCGCTCGAGTGGATCGACTACCGCGACGCGGTCCGGCTCTATCATACGGAGCAGGTTGCCTATGCCTGCGGAACGCCGTTGTACCGGCTGTTCGGTGGCACCAATGCGCGTACCGGGCGTCGTACAGTCGTGGATGTCAGCTCGATCATCGCCACCACCGGACACAGCCACAATCCCGGCAACCTGCGGGGTGACTACACACCGCCGCTCAACAACCTGACGCTTTTCAAGCGTGATGCCCACCTGTGCCTGTACTGCGGCAACCGCTTTCCTAGCAACATGCTGTCCCGCGACCACATCCGTCCGTTGAGCCATGGCGGGCGTGATACCTGGACCAACGTGGCGACAGCCTGCCGCCGCTGCAACAACCTCAAGGCTTCCCAGACCCCCGAGCAGGCCGGACTGCAGCTGATCGCCGTGCCCTTCAAGCCCACCTATGCCGAATACATCTACCTCAAGGGGCGCCGCGTGCTGGCTGACCAGATGGAATACCTGGTGGCGCATTTCCCGCGTTCGAGCCCGCTGCACGCCAGGCTGCGCCGGGCCGCAACCTGATCGCGGCCAGGCCTGATGTCCGGCCCCGTCTACCTGATCGACGCGTCGGTCTTCATCTTCCGCGCCTACCATTCAGTGCCCGTCTCGCTGACGGATCCCGCTGGCCAACCGGTCAACGCCCTGCACGGGTTTGCGCGCTTCATTGGCGATCTTGTCGAAACCGTGGGGCCCCGGCAGATCGCGGTGGCCTTCGACGAGAGCCTCGCGACCTCCTTCCGCAATCGCCTGTACCCGGCCTACAAGGCGCATCGCGAGCCCGCACCGCTGGAGCTCAAGCGGCAGTTCCATCTCTGCCGGGAGTTCTGCCAGGCGTTCGGAATCGCGGCATTCTCGAGTCCCGAATACGAGGCCGATGACGTGATCGGCACGCTCGCCGCGCGCGTGCGTGACCAGGGATACCGGGCGATCATCGTCTCGCGCGACAAGGACCTCGCCCAGCTGGTCCGGCCGGGGGATGAATACTGGGACTACGTTGCCGACGTGCGCTACGGCTACGGGGATATCGAGGGCCGATACGGCGCGGTGCCCGAAGCCATCGCCGATTTCCTTGCGCTCACGGGGGATGCAGTCGACAACATCCTGGGTGTCCCGGGCGTTGGCCGCAAGACGGCTTCAATGCTGCTCAAGGCGTTCGCGTCCCTTGATCTCCTGTACGCAAACCTGGATCGGGTGCCCCGTCTCAAGTTCCGCAATGCCGGCTTCGTGGCAGGACAGCTGCAGGCGCATCGCGATGCCGCGTTCCTGGCGCGGCAGCTCACGAGCATCTGCTGTGACATGCCCTTGCCGCCCGCTGCAGCCGACCTGGGGCGCCGTACGCCGGATCTCGCGGCACTCGCGCGCTTCTACGATGGAGTGGGCTTTGGCCGGCTGCTCAGGAACCAGGCCGAGCGGATCGCCGCCCGGCCTGTGTGATTGCTGCCGCTAGGCCAGTATTGCTGGCGGGTCAGAAGCGCCACGCTGCACTGAGCCACAGCGCATCGGAATTCCCGGCATTCTCGAGATCGATCAGCTCGTACTCCGCGCGTACATGCAGGTGCTCTGCGAACGTCATGCCGATGCCACCGCCGTAGACGAAGTCCTGGCGGCTCGAGCTGGAGTCGATGTCCGGACCGGGAGAGTCGAGGTCGAGCTGGAGGTCCACGTCATAGAAGTAGTAGCCCACCTTGCCGAACAGTTCGACGGGGCCGAGCGGAATCGTGCCGATCAGGTAAGGCGTAAAGCCGCTGATGTCCAGCTCGTAGTTGCCTCTCGTTCCCGAGCCCTCGAAACGGTCGGACGGCGCACCCAGATCGACATAGGCGAGTTCGAGGCCGAAGTAAGGATTGAAACGCCAGCCTACGAACGCCTTCCACGCATTGTCGTCTGAATCGATGATGTTGCCGGCGGTCGTGCCCGCATCACTCAGGTTGTCGACATCGACATTGAACTGACTCCAGCCCACGCCAAGGTAAGGACCACCGGTGTTCTCCTGCGCCTGGGCGCTGATTGCGGGCACCATGGCCAGCGACAGCAGGGCTGCGCCAAAGCCTGCACGGCGTGCTGAAACGTTTTTGATCTGCATTGCTGTCTCCTCATACGGAACGCTAATTCGGGTGGGAGCATCGCAGTTGCCGGCTCGTGCAACGAGACGTGCCTGGCCGCAAAGGAGTGTAGGAATCGGAGCTAAGGAACCTGTCCCGCTGTCCGACAAGGCAGTGAACAGACTACCGGGCGGTCACACGGCCTTCAGGGGCGCAGGAAGACATGGGCGAACGACAGCGTCACGCCGACGTCCGGCGTGTTGTTGAAGCTCGCCAGGTTTTCCGTGATGCCGAACCGCACCACGTTGCCGCGATTGTGCCACTGCAATCCCAGCGTTGCCTGCATCTTGTTCGCCGACAGCTCGTCCAGGTTGGTTTCCTGCACCGTGCTGCGGCTGGCGTAGGTTTGCAGGATGAAATTGAGATGCTGCGTGATGCGGGTTTCCCAGCCCAGGATCAGCGTGGGAATCCACTGGTCAACCGCCAGGCCGATGTCGGGGCTGCCGAAGCGGACTTCCGAGAGGGTTGCGTACAGCGCATTGCGACGGAAGAACCGCTGCAAGGACAGTTGCACGCCGTAATCGGCCTTGCCGGTGGACACCATGAATTCCTCGCTGCCGCGCGGAATCTTCGCCGCCACTTCCGCGATCAGGTTCCATTTGTCCGGCCGGTCCTTGAGGGAGTAGCGGAAGCCGACCACCGGATCGCCCAGGTCATTGGAGGGTCGGTCCGAGATCAGGTACGTCGTATTCTCCAGCTTGGCGATGACCTGCCACTGGTTGCGAAGGGTGGTATCACGGCCAGCCGTACTGAACCCGAACGATTCGTGGAAGCCCTCGATGGTGGAATCGAGGAAGCCTTCGTTGAACGCGAGGTAAGGGACCGTCAGGTAGGCGCCCCAATGACTGCTGAAGCGGTAATGCAGCGTGAGATCCATCAACCCGTATTCGCCATCGACGAGGTACGCATCGCCGGGCAGGGCGACGATGGCGTTGACGTCGGCGCTGGAGAGCGGTGCGCGCGTCAGTCCGCGGCCTTCGAGGTAGTCGAGGACGTTGTTCGAGAGCGCCCAGGTGTTCTGGTAGGAAAGGTTGAACTCGAACGCGAAGGTACCCTCGGTCGCAGCGACGGCATGGGCGGGCAGCATGTCGAGACGGCCGAGGCCCCAGGGAGTCATGTCGCGGATGCGCATGAGGCCGAGGGTCTGCCAGTCGCCCTGGCTTTCAGCCTGCGCGAAAGCCGTTCCGGCGGAGCAGAACGCCAGTGCGACTATCCATGCCGAGCCGCTCTTTCTGTTCGCCATCGTCCGCCTCCCCTGATTCCCTGCGAGAGAAATTCTAGCGAACCGCGACGGGCAATTGCCATCCTCGAGGCGCAGGGCTCAACGGATCCGGGCCAGTGCCAGGACAACCAGCTTCTGCATGAGGTGTTCGCGCACCGAAGCGGGGCGATCGAGCGACATCCGCTTGAGCAGTGGCTGCATTTCTGGGGACACCGGTGCGCACAGCGCCCTGGCCGAAGTCAGCAGTCGGGCAAAGGGGGTCGCGGTGTTTGAACCCAGCCACCGCAGGGCCGGAACCAGCGTGATCTCCTCGGGCGTGAGATCCGTTCCGAAGGGATACGCCCCGAACAGGCCTTGTGCTTCGAGCGGCTGCAGCCTTGCCTTGAGCCGCCCGGGGCTGTTGCCACGCGCAGTTTCCGGAATTCGATAGCTGCCGGGTAGTTTGCCGGCTGCCTTCGCCTGCCTCGCGAGGCCTTCCTGGAAGCGGGCATCCGCGACGGCGATCAGTGCGGCAATCACCTGCGCATCGGTGCGGCCCCGCAGGTCCGCGATGCCGTATTCAGTAACGACGATGTCGCGCAGGTGCCTCGGGATGGTCACGTGACCGTAGCTCCAGACGATGTTCGACGTCGTCTGGCCGCCGCGGGTTCTGGTGCTGCGCAGGCAGAGGATCGAGCGCGCTCCCGGCAGCAGGTGTGCCATCGCAACGAAGTTGTACTGGCCCCCCACGCCGCTGACCACCTGCCCATCTGCCAGCCCGTCGGACACCGCCGCACCCAGCCCCGTCATCAACATGGTGGTGTTGACGAAACGCGCGTGACGTCGTTGCGCGGCCTTCAGTTCCAGCTCCGGGCCGTACAGCTCGTTGATGAAACTGATGCCGCGCATCGCGAACTGCTTCCGGTCTGCCAGGGGCAAGGCCTTGAGGTCGGCATAGAACCCGGCCGGGCCGAAGAAAAAGCCGGCATCCAGCACGACTCCGTTGCGCAGCCGGGTCCCGAGGCAGCGTGCAGCCATGGCTGCACAGGCGACGGGATCGTCGAGTTGTACCGCGAAGGCGCTGCCATCGGGGGCGACGAGCATCCCGTTGTCGAATTCGATGTCCTCGCGCAGGACTCCCACATCCCTCAGCTCCTCGAAATCGACGAACGAGAGCCGCCGCACGCCCGCATCGCGCAGGGCATCCAGATACCCGGGCCCCACGGTTGCGGTGACCGCGCCTGTGTCGAGCAGCTGCTGGATGCGTGCGCTCGGATACACGTGGCGTTTCAGGACTCCACTTGCATACAGGGCGAGGAATCCGTCCACCAGCATTTCGGAACAGGCATACAGTCCGCTCGCGAAAGGCGTTGAGCCGCCTTCGGTCTCGATGAGGCTGCCCGCGGCCGCAAGGATGCCGGTGCGATCGAGCGCCTCGCGATACAAGGCGGGCTGCTGCTGCCGGAGCTGCAGGCTGCTGACGACGGCGTCGCCGAGTTCACCGATGCCGAGCTGCAGCGTGCCGCCATCCTTGATCAGGGCGCTGACGTTGAGTCCGATCAGGTGGTCGGTCCGGTCGAGCGACGGATTCGGCGGACTGAACAGCCGGAACTCGTGTTCCGGTGCATCGATCAGGAAATCGAAGGAACCTTCCGGAACGATGGCATCGCCATACAGGTAGGGCAGGCCGCGGTGCAGCTGGCCGATCAGCACAAACGGTTTGCCGTTCGCGCGCGCCGCCGCGATATGCGGCAACAGGTCGACCGTCAGGTCAGGGTTGCAGCTGAGGCTCAACTGTCCCGGCGATCCTTCGCCGGCGGGCGGTGGTGCGACGATCTGGGCGAGCGCGTTGAGTCCCCGCTTGAGCGCGTCACGGACGACATGCGTGTAGTTGGCGCTGAGATAGTGTTGCTGCAAGTGGTCGTTGTTAAGCCATGCGCCGGGCTCGAGGAAGAACTCGATGACCTCGATGTTGGCGGGCAGGGCCCCGCGTTCGAGCAACGACACATATTCAAGGGGAGGCGAATCGCCGAAGACGCGCGCGGTGAGTGGCTCGACCAGGCGGCGCTCCAGGTCGCTTTTGCCTTGCGGCGTGCGGAAGGACAGCGCGGTCAGCAGCGTCAGGTGCAGATCCGGCATGCGGCAGGCCCGCCGCACCAGCGCGTTGACGAAGGGGACGGGTTTGCCGAGTCCGACCGGGAGGCCGAGGACGATCCTTGATCCAAGCCGCTCGAGCAGGGCGTCGACGCAGGATTCAGGGTCGGCGAACGTGCGCGGCGCCGGTGTCGTCACGGCGCGAGTGCCGGCTGATCGGCGTTCATGAGCAGCAAGCGCGTTCCCTCTGGCGCCAGCAGGACGGCATTCTCGCCGGCATCGAGGGCGTCCGGCATTTCATCCGAGAGCGTGATGCCGCGCAGTTGCAGCACTTCAAGCCGGCGTCCCATGTCCGCGTCCTCGAAAGCCAGGACAGGGTGCCGCAAGGCACGCGTGCGGTACAGGCCGATGTTCAGGCGGTCGCTGGTCAGGGTCCTGCGCAGGAAGGGCTGATCGGCCGCGTCCAGTCCCACGAAACCGAGGGCTTCCCAGTACGCGACCACGGGCTCGAACTCGCGCACCGGAATGCCCAGCTCGGTGAAGTAGCCGCACACGGACTCCCGGGCGGCATCCAGAGGGGGTGGCGAGAACGTTCGCGCTTCAACCAGCCTCACGTGCTGGCCGGTCGGGTCGGCAAAGCTCACCTGGTTGAAAGTCTCGCTGTCCAGGTGCGCTTCCGCAAACTGAAGGCCCTGGGCACGCAGCCGCGTGACGTGGCGCGCCAGGTCCGGCTGCACGAACGTCAGGGTGATGCCGGCAAGGGCTGTCTGGTGCAAACCCAGAAACAGGCGCCCGTCGCCCAGCACGGCATAGGGATGGGGCCAGGACTCGCCGGTCGCGGTCTGGGTGAAGCCCAGCTTTTCGTAGAACTCGATCGAAGCCAGGATGTCCGTGACGGGAATACTGACTTCCAGGAAGCGGCCGAGCATCAACCTGTTGCACCCAGCGCCTGCGCACGGACGACCGTGTCTGCAAGGTCATCGGCGTCCGGTGGGCCTCCTGCCACGTCCGGCCAGCCCTGTGCATGCTGCAGCAACAGGCGGGCCAGCACTTCTGCGTGGCGGGGCGAGGCGTTCAAAGCCGGCACGTAGTCGAACGATTCGCCGCCGCGGGTGAGGAAATCGGCCCGGTTGCGCAACACGATTTCCTCGAGTGTCTCAAGGCAATCCGTGGCAAATCCGGGACAGACCACCGTGACCTGCCGGTGCGGGCCTTTGGCGAACTCACCCAGCACTTCGTCGGTGTACGGCTTGAGCCAGGCTTCGCGGCCAACGCGCGACTGGAAGCTCACGGTCCAGTCGCCCGCCTCCAGGCCCAGTCGCGCGGCAACCAGCCTCGCGGTCTTGTGGCACTGGCAGAAGTAGGGATCGCCGGCGAGCAGGAAGCTCTGCGGCAGGCCGTGAAAGGAGAACAGCAGGTGTTTCGTGCCTGCGGTACGCCAGTGCTCGAGAACACTCGCGGCAACCGCATCGATGTACGCGGCATCGTCATGGTACTGGCCGACGAAGCGCATTTCCGGCACCCACCGCCAGCGGCAGAGGCCGGCGGTGACACTATCGAATACGGAGCCCGACGTGCTGCCTGAATACTGCGGGTACAGGGGCAGCACCACGAGGCGCCGCACATCTGCCGCTCGCAGTTCCGCAAGGGCGCTCGCGACAGACGGGCTGCCATACGTCATTCCCAGCGCGACCGGGACGTCCTCGCCCACCCGTCGTGACAGCTCGGTGGCCACCGCAGTGGCAAGTGCCCGTGAATGCTGCAGCAGGGGCGAGCCTGCCGGCGTCCAGATCTGCGCATACGCGTGGGCGCTTCGCCTAGGGCGCAATCGCAGGATGACTCCGTGGAGGATCAGCCACCACAGCGGCCGCGACATCTCGACGACGCGGGGGTCCCAGAGAAACTGGCCAAGGAAGCGGCGCACGTCCCTCGGTGTCGGTGAATCAGGCGTGCCCAGGTTGACGAGCAGGACCCCGAGCCGGCCACGGGTATCGTGCCGGTAACTGCCAGGCGGGTGCGTGCCCAGGTACTGCTGCATGGAAGATCTTCGGCGGCTCCGGATCGGCGCACGATACCGCAAAGGCGCGCGTGGCATGAGCCCCAAAAAAGAAACCCCGCAATACGCGGGGTTTCGGGTGATACCGGAGAGTGTCGCGGGATCAGTTCAGGCCGCATCAATCGCGGAAAGTGGCTGAATCGATTTTCTTCTTGTTCCGGCGGCGCGCCACGAAGGCAACGCCCAGCAAGCCCAGCCCGAGCATGCCAAGGGTACCCGGCTCCGGCACGGCGACCGACCCTTCGGTGCCATGGGTGCGAAGCACGGAATTGCCAACGATGAAGTCGCCGACCAGCGAGCTCACCGTGACGGTCAGTTGGCCGAATTCGTTGAGCTGCGCCAGCGCCGAAGCGGCAACCGAGCCCGTCGTGATGTAGTCAGGAAGGTACGTGAAGAGCGTCCAGATCGAGGACGACGACGCACCCGTAAACGTGCCCGCGAGCTTGATGCTGGCCGTTTCGGGCTTCAAATCCGGAATGCCGAACCAAGAGTCGTCGTACAGGTCGATCGCGAGATCGAAGCTGGTCACGCTGTCCAGCCCGGGGGTGAACTCCGGAACGATGGAATGGGTGTAAGTGGTTGAGCCGCCCTGGCCGACGTAGGTTTGCGGCGACATCACGTCTGTCCAGGTGACGGGCACGGCGTTGGCAGCCGACATCACCATCAATCCGGCGAGGGCGGTGGCCGTGGCGGCCAGTTTGCGGAAACCCGAAATGCTCACGTCTGGATCCTCTCGAAACAGCGGCAAGAAAGCCGAATGGAAGCAGAAAGGCAATAGTTGGGCCAACGTGGAATAAGCATTGAAATTCAATCGCTTGTTTGATCATTGAGGAGCGGGGGCTGAGCGCCCGGGCTGCGGCTGTAATGTCTCCCGACAGTCATTCGGCAACCGGCTGGATGCCGCCGGTGCATACATACTTGATTTCCGTGTAGTCGAGGATCCCGTAGCGCGACCCTTCGCGCCCGTTGCCCGACTCCTTCATCCCGCCGAACGGCGCGACTTCGGTCGAGATCAGCCCGGTGTTGAGGCCCACGATGCCGTACTCCAGTGCTTCCGCGACCCGCCAGCTGCGCGCCAGATCGCGGGTATAGAAGTAGGCGGCCAGCCCGAACTCGGTGTCGTTCGCCATGTGGATCGCTTCTGCTTCCGTACGGAATCGGAACAGGGGCGCGACCGGACCAAAGGTTTCCTCGCGGGCGAGCTGCATTCCAGGCGTGACGCCGGTCAGGATGGTGGGCTCGAAGAACGTGCCCCCGAGGGCGTGCCGCCTGCCGCCCAGTGCGACCTGGGCGCCTTTCGCCGTGGCGTCCAGGATGTGTTCCTCGACCTTCTCGACCGCCTTCATGTCGATCAGCGGTCCCTGGTCCGTGGGTCCGGCGAGGCCGTCCCCCACCTTGAGCTGCGACACGGCCTTGACCAGCTGGCGCGCAAAATCATCGTGGATACCGTCCTGGACCAGCAGCCGGTTGGCGCAGACACAGGTCTGGCCCGTGTTGCGGTATTTGCTTGCGATGGCGCCCTGGACCGCTGCCTGCACGTCCGCATCGTCGAAGACGATGAAGGGAGCATTGCCGCCGAGCTCGAGCGACACCTTCTTCATCGTGCCGGCGCACTGGGCCATCAGCTTCTTGCCGACTGCCGTCGAACCCGTGAAGGTGATCTTGCGCACCGCGGGATTCGACGTCATTTCACCGCCGATCTCCGTCGCGCTGCCGGTCAGCACGTTGAAGACGCCGGGAGGAATGCCTGCCCGTGCCGCGAGTTCCGCCAGCGCGAGCGCAGAGAACGGTGTCTGGCTCGCGGGCTTGATCACGATCGGGCAGCCCGCTGCGAGCGCGGGCCCCGCCTTGCGTGTCAGCATGGCGGCCGGAAAATTCCAGGGCGTGATTGCCGCGACCACGCCGACGGGCTGGCGCATGACCAGGAGTCGCTTGTCCGCCTGGTAGCCGGGGATCAGGTCGCCGTACAGGCGCTTGCCTTCCTCGGCGAACCACTCGATGAAGCCCGCGGCATACGCAATTTCCCCGCGGGACTCGGCGAGGGGCTTCCCCTGCTTGGCGGTCATGATGATCCCGAGGTCTTCCTGGTGGGCGAGCATCAAGTCGTGCCAGCGTCGCAACAGGATCGAGCGCTCCTTGGCTGTCCGGGCGCGCCATGCAGGCCACGCCATGGCTGCGGCGGCGATGGCTTTGCGCGTTTCGCTCGCGCCCATGTTGGGTACGGTGCCGAGGGACTGGCCGGTGGCGGGATTCGAGACAGTGAGGGTCTGGCCCGATTCCGCATCGCACCATTTCCCGTCGATGTGGCCCTGCTGGCGGAGCAGCGTGGAGTCGGTGAGTTTCATGCCAGCCGGAATATGGCCAAGTCAGGGGAAAGATTCCAGAGAGTGAGGGAATTCCCGGGCCGATGTCGCTTTATCGGTTCAGGAATCGCATGTGCGTGGAAAGGGTGTCTCCACAAGGACCTCAGAGGACGAGGCATGCGACCGGGCAAGGATGCCCCCTCTTCTTTGCTACGCGCTGGCGCCAACGGTCAGGCTTCTGGCCATGCGGACGGCGTCTTCCATCCCGCTGTAGTAGCCCGGCATCCGTCCGGTCTCCCGATAGCCGAGTGCCGTATAAAAGCGCCGCGCGCCGGTGTTGCCTGCCCGCAGTTCCAGCTCCACCCTGAACACTCCCGCCGTGATGGCGGAATCCTCAAGCCAGGCTAGCAATTGCCGCCCGATACCGTGCCGCTGCGCCGCCTCGGCGACGGCCAGCAGCGTCAGGTGCACGCTGTCATCGCCGAAGTGGGCCATCGCGAAGCCCACCAGGTCCCGTTCGTTGCGGGCGGTCACGACCATGTTGTCCCGCTGGCGCATGTGCGCCGCGACGCGGCGCGGGGTCCACGACCAGGGCAGGCCAGGTTCGACCAGCGCGCGCGACATGGCGGCGATGCGTGCGGCCTCTCCCAGTTTGGCCGGACCCAGTGTGACGGTTTTCATGGCTGGGCCGAATTGTAGTCGGCGGGGCCGGAATCGGGAGTGCCGGATTCCGCAGCCGCGAAAGATCGTGATCCCTCATCGCGCTGTTCGCCCGGGTCATCCTCGACCGTCCACTGCTGCCGGAACGAC
>JANNNQ010000228.1:0-10696 GCA_031398625.1 Pseudomonadota bacterium | reverse complement strand
CACGTTACGTCGCCGAGCTGATTCCGTATACACACAGCTTTGGCGAGGAGCTGCTTGGACTGGATGTCAGCTTGGCGCTGTATCCGGGCTGGGCAGAAGAGAAGGACCTGGCAAGGGCGCTGGAGGATGCTTGGCCGAGGGACGTGCAGAGAGGGGCAACCTCCGTTGGTCCACACCGCGCCGATCTGCAGGTGAGGGTTGCAGGCCTCTTGGCGAAAGATCGCGTTTCGCGAGGGCAACAGAAACTGCTGGCCGCGTGCCTGCTGCTTGCCCAGATTCAGCATCGGGCCGACCAAAGCGGCATTCGAACCGCCTTACTGCTCGACGATCCGGCAGCGGAGCTGGATGTGGATAACTTGTCGCGCCTCCTCCGGTTGATTGCCAAAGTCCCGGCACAATTAATCGTGACTGCGCTCGATCCATCGCGCCTCGAACTCGGCTTTCCAGGTCGGAAGTTCCACGTGGAACAAGGGAAAGTGGTGCCGGTGCTATACTCCCCGGCTACTTGATCAGGACTGACTCAATGACCGACAACGACGTCTACGATTCAAGCAAAATCAAAGTCTTAAAGGGCCTGGATGCGGTTCGCAAGCGTCCCGGAATGTACATCGGGGATACCGACGACGGCACTGGCTTACACCATATGGTGTTCGAGGTCGTCGACAATTCCATTGACGAGGCCCTGGCGGGACACTGCAGCGAAATCACCGTCACGGTGCACGCAGACGAGTCGGTCACAGTGGCCGATAACGGCCGTGGAATACCTGTGGATATCCATCCGGAGGAAGGCCGGTCGGCAGCCGAGGTCATCCTCACCGTCCTGCATGCCGGCGGCAAGTTTGACGACACGTCCTACAAGGTTTCCGGTGGCCTCCACGGCGTCGGCGTGTCCGTGGTCAACGCCCTGTCCGAGTACCTGCAGCTGATGATCCACCGGGACGGCCGGCTGCACACCCAGGAGTACCGCCTGGGGGAACCGCAGGCGCCGCTGGCGGTAACCGGGATCACCGACAAGCGGGGAACGGTCATCCGCTTCCGTCCCAGCGCTTCCATTTTCACCAATATCGAATTCCACTACGACATCCTGGCCAAGCGGCTGCGGGAACTGTCTTTCCTCAATTCGGGCGTCCGCATCTCGCTGAGCGACGAACGCGACGACAAGCGCGAGGTGTTCGAGTACGAGGGTGGCTTGCGCGAGTTCGTCCGGTATCTCAATCGCACGAAGACGGCCGCCCACGATTCCATCATCTGGTTCCGCACGCAGCAGGATGCCATCGTGGTCGAGCTCGCGATCCAGTGGAACGACTCCTACCAGGAGAGCATGTACTGCTACACCAACAACATTCCGCAGAAGGACGGCGGCACCCATCTTGCCGGCTTTCGCAGCGCGCTGACGCGCACGCTCAACAACTACATCGAGCGTGAGTATCCCAACAAGGACAAGATCGCGATGACGGGCGATGATGCCCGTGAAGGGCTGACAGCGATCCTGTCGGTGAAGATGCCGGACCCGAAGTTCTCGTCGCAGACGAAGGACAAACTCGTGTCCTCCGAGATCAAGGGTATCGTCGAGTCCGTGGTCGCCACGAAGCTCGAGGAGTTCCTGCTGGAGAACCCGGCGCAGGCCAAGGGCATTGCCGCCAAGATCGTCGATGCCGCGCGCGCGCGCGAGGCAGCGAGAAAGGCGCGCGAGATGACGCGTCGCAAGGGAGCCCTCGATATTGCCGGCTTGCCGGGGAAGCTTGCTGACTGCCAGGAGAAGGATCCCGCGCTCTCCGAAATGTTCCTGGTCGAGGGTGATTCTGCAGGTGGTTCGGCAAAGCAGGGGAGAGACCGGCGCACCCAGGCCATCCTGCCGCTCAAGGGCAAGATCCTGAACGTCGAGAAGGCCCGCTTCGACAAGATGCTTTCATCGCAGGAAGTCGGCACGCTGATTACCGCGCTGGGCTGCGGGATCGGCAAGGATGATTTCGACGTAGCGAAGCTGCGCTATCACCGCATCATCATCATGACGGATGCAGATGTCGACGGATCCCACATCCGCACCCTGCTGCTGACGTTCTTCTACCGGCAGATGCCGCAGCTGATCGAACGCGGGCACATCTACATTGCCCAGCCGCCGCTCTACAAGGTGAAGAAAGGCAAGACCGAAACGTATGTCAAGGACGATGCCGAGCTGAACAGCATCCTGCTGAAGACGGCACTCGACAGCGCAGAACTCCATGCCGATCCGAACCAGCCGAAGGTTGCAGGTGCTGCCCTCGATACGCTGGCACGCCGCTGGATGGAAGTGGCTGCCATCATTCGCCGGTCGTCGCGTCGCTACGATCAGCGCGTACTGGAGCAGCTGCTGTACGTGCCCGAAGTGACCATCGCACGCCACGACGACGTGGCGTGGCTGACAGGCTGGGGCCGCCAGCTCGAGATCCAGCTGAACGCACCGGACGATGCGGCACGTCGCTACCAGGTCCGCGTGCTGGATGGCGATGCGGCAGCACCTCCCAGGCTGCTCGTATCCCGCACGGAACACGGCAGCACCTCGGAGAAGCATATTCATCGCGAGTTTTTCGAGTCGGCCGAGTATCGGCGCATCGCAGAGTTCGGGCGAACCCTCGAAGGCCTGATCCAGCCCGGCGCCTACGTCGCAAAGGGGGATGATCGCCAGGATATCGGCAGCTTCCGGCAGGCGATGACCTGGCTGCTGGACCAGGCCCGCAAGGGTCAGTCGATCCAGCGCTACAAGGGGCTCGGCGAGATGAATCCTGGCCAGCTGTGGGATACGACCATCAACCCGGCCACGCGCCGCCTGATCCAGGTCCGGATCGAGGATGCGCAGGCAGCCAATGACATCTTCGGCACGCTGATGGGTGACCAGGTTGAGCCGAGGCGCGAATTCATCGAGAAGAACGCCCTGTCCGTCTCGAATCTCGACATATGACAAGACAATTCCTGCAGCACTCACAGCAGGATTGCGACCTGATCCGGTCACTCAGCGTCGCCTGAACTCCGGTTCAAGTCGGGCAACGGTGGCTTCGATCCAGCTTTGCGCTTCATCGTTGATGATGCGTGGTTCGCGGCCTGTCGTTTCGATGGGTGGCCCGATCACGACGCGGATCGTGCCCGCTTTCTTCACCAGTCCGCGGCGAGGCCAGAAGTAGCCTGCGTTGTGTGCGACGGGAATGACCTTCCGGCCGGTGCGTGATGCGAGCAGCGCGCCGCTTACGCCGTAGCGGCGAGTGGTTCCCGGAGCCATGCGGGTGCCTTCAGGGAAAATGAGAATCCACCGGCCCGCCGCCAGCTGCTTTTTCCCCTGCGAAACCACTTCCATTACCGCAGAGCTGCCGGCCTTGCGATCAATGGCGATGGGGCGCATGACGCGGGTGGCCCAGCCCACGATCGGGATCCACATCAGCTCCCGCTTCAGCACCCACGATTGCGGCGGAAAAATCACCATCTGCGCAATGGTTTCCCACGCCGATGAATGCTTCCACATGGAAATGTGATTGTCCGCGGGAAGGTGTTCGAGTCCCTCGACGGTAAAGTCCAGGCGGCACAGTTTCTTCAGGAGCCACAGCTGGCCCTGCGCCCAGTGGCGAGCAATACCGTAGAGCTTCGGGTAGGGAAGCCAGCTGACGGCGAGGACGAAGACGGAATACACCAGCGTCGAGCCGAACAGATACGTGGTGAACAGCAGAGAACCGAGCCACTGCATTATGCAGGTTCCCTAGCCGGGGAGGCGTGACAGGTCTGCCACGTGCAGGAACAGCTTGCGCAGGCGAGCGAGCAATGCCAGACGGCTGTTGCGCACCGCCGGATCATCGGCCATCACCATCACCGCATCGAAGAACTGGTCAACCGTTGGCCGCAAACCCGCCAGCTTGCTCAAGGCTGCTGTGTACTCGCGCCTCGTGATGAGGGGTGAAGTCGATCGCTCCATTGCCAGCACCCTTTCGAACAGGGCCTTCTCCGCCGGCTCCTGCAAGAGGGCCGCATCGACGACTCCAGAACCACCCTCGCCTTTCTTCAGGATATTGGCGATCCGCTTGTTGGCAGCGGCCAGGCTCGGCGCATCTTCCAGCTTGAGAAACTCGCCGAGCGCGCGGATGCGCAGATCGAAATCGAGAGGCGACGCGGGCCGGTTCGCGATCACGGCATCGAACATCTCTGCCGTGATCAGGCCTTGAGTCGCCGGGTCTTCAAGGTAGTAGGCACGCAGGCGTTCCATGATGTAGTCGTAAACAGCCGCCCGCCAGGCTGCCTCTCCGCTCACGGGCAGCGATTCCGCAACCTGGTCGATGAGCTGGACGAGATCCAGGTCCAGGCGGCGTTCGATCTGCAATCTCAGGACGCCGAGCGCGGCTCGTCGCAGTCCGAAAGGGTCTCGAGTACCTGTTGGTTTCTGGCCAATGGCAAAGATGCTGGCGATGGTATCGATGCGGTCGGCCAGCGCGACAGCCATGCCGGTCTGCGTCGCGGGCAACCGGTCGCCGGCAAAGCGCGGCAGATAGTGCTCGTCGATCGCAACGGCCACTTCCTCCGCTTCACCATCGAGGCGGGCGTAGTACATGCCCATCGTCCCCTGCAGCTCGGGAAACTCGCCGACCATCAGGCTGAGCAGATCACATTTGCAGAGCTCCGCCGCGCGCGCAGCCAGTTGCTGGTCGCCACCGATACGGCCGGCGATCAAGGCGGCGACCCGCTTTACGCGCTCGCTCTTGTCAAACAGCGAACCCAGGCCCTGCTGGAAGGCCACGTTGCGCAGCGCGTCGCGTCGCGTATCGAGAGGCTGCCTGCGATCCGTTTCCCAGAAGAAGGCGGCATCAGCGAGGCGCGGTCGAATGACCCGCTCGTTGCCGGCACGAACCATCTCTGGCGCCTGGCTCTCGATGTTCGCCACGGCGATGAACCAGGGCAGCAACGCGCCCTGGTCGTCCCGGACGGGGAAGTACCGCTGGTGATCCTGCATCACCGCGATCGGTACCTCACCCGGCAAGGCAAGGAAGCGATCCTCGAAGCGACCGGCGATGGGCACGGGCCACTCCACGAGCGCAGCGACTTCCTCGAGCAACGCATCGCCGATGACAGCAGTGCCCCCAGTGGCGGCTGCCGCTGCAGTGACGCCGCTGCGAATCTGTTCGCGACGTTCCCCCAGGTCTGCGATGACCTTCCCCTTGTTGCGCAGCGTCGCTTCGTAGCTCGCCGGTGTGGCAATCCGGAGCGGCGCGGGTGCGTGGAAGCGATGACCCCTGCTGGTCGTGCCGCTCTTTACGCCCAGGATCTCGGCCTCGACGCAGTCGGAGCCGAACATCATGACGACCCACTGAACCGGCCGGACGAATTCGACTTCCCCGGCGCCCCAGCGCATTCGCCTGGCAATGGGCAGCCCATCGAGTGCGGTGCTGACGATACCGGGCAGCAGCGTGGTCGTGAGCTCGCCGGCGCGGGTGGTTGAATAAGCGAGCACTTTGCCCTTGGGGCCCTCGACCTGCTGCAGCTGATCGATGCCCACGCCACACGAGGCAGCGAACCCCAAGGCAGCCCGCGTCGGCTGACCACTCGCGTCGAACCCGTTCGCCATTGCAGGGCCGAGGCGACGGATTTCCTGTTCAGGCTGTGCATCCGCCACCCTGCGTACGCGGACGGCCAGCCGCCGCGGAGTTGCGAAGGGTTCGACCGCACCGAACTCGATACCGGCAGCCTTGAGACCACCAGCAATCCCGTCCGCGAATGCACGGATCAGGACTTGCAGCGATTTGGGAGGCAGTTCTTCCGTGCCGATCTCGACGAGGAAGTCACGGTGCCTGGACTTGGATGCAACCATGGGAGTGGCGGTCAGGCGGAAAGGGCAGGAGCCGCAGCAAGCATCGGGAAGCCCAAGGCCTCGCGGGTGGCGTAATAGGTTTCCGCAACGCCCTTTGCCAGCGCGCGAACCCGCAGGATGTAGCGCTGACGCTCCGACACCGAGATGGCGCGCCGTGCATCCAGCAGGTTGAAAGCATGCGAAGCCTCGAGGACCTGCTCGTATGCAGGCAGCGCGAGTTGCTGCTCGAGCAGGGAGCGGCAGGCTGACTCGCACTGGTCGAACCGGCCAAACAGCACGGCGGTATCCGCATGCTCGAAGTTGTAGGCGGACATTTCCGCCTCGTTCTGGTGAAAGACGTCGCGGTAAGTCACCTTGCCGAGTGAACCGTCGGTCCAGACGATATCGAAGATGCTCTCGACGCCCTGCAGGTACATGGCCAGCCGCTCGAGTCCATAGGTGATCTCACCGGTAACCGGGCGGCAGTCGAGGCCACCCGCCTGCTGGAAGTAGGTGAACTGCGTGATCTCCATGCCATTCAGCCATACCTCCCAGCCGAGCCCCCAGGCACCCAAGGTGGGGGACTCCCAGTTGTCTTCGACAAAGCGGATGTCGTGGGTGAGCGGATCGAAGCCGAGCAGCCGCATCGACCCGAGATAGAGATCAAGAATGTCGTTGGGTGAAGGCTTGATGACGACCTGGAACTGATAGTAGTGCTGCAACCGGAAGGGATTCTCCCCGTATCGTCCGTCTGTCGGCCGGCGGCTTGGTTGCACATAGGCGGCACTCCAGGGTTCCGGCCCCAGCGCGCGCAGGAAGGTGCCGGTGTGGAAGGTTCCGGCTCCCATGGGCATGTCGTAGGGCTGCAGGATCACGCAGCCCTGATCGGACCAGTAGCGCTGCAGTGCCAAAATCAGTTCCTGAAAGGTCCGGGGTGGAACCCTCCCGCTCTTCTTAGTCATGTCTGCCCCAGGTAACCCGTCTGAGCGAGCGGCTTGATCCCGCCCTGCGCCCGAAAAGCGCGCGAGTATAGCGCGGCGCAATCAGGATCCGGCTAGCCGCATCAGTGCCGGAGCGTGGGGATTCCACGCGCCGGAGACGTTTTCTGCCCCAGTCACGGGCAAACCCATCCGATATCGGCACAGCACTGGTGCAATAATCGAACGAGGCGGCCCGGAGAGTCGCAAGAACCAATGAGTTGCGCCATCACGGTGCGGTGGCATGGTTCCTGCACTCTCCCGGATCCGGACTTACCTGGCCCTGGATGTCGATGCAGCGAGCAATCCGGGGCGGCTCAATCTCGCTGTTTACCGGAGGAGTATTCATGACGACGCCTGCTGAAGTTCTCAGCCTAATAAAGGAAAAAGAGGTCAAGTTCGTGGACCTGAGGTTCACGGACACGCGCGGCAAAGAACAGCACGTGACCGTTCCCCACCACCAGGTCACCCCCGGCTTCTTTGAAGACGGCAAGATGTTCGACGGCTCTTCGATCGGCGGCTGGAAAGGCATCAACGAGTCGGACATGGTCCTCATGCCCGATCCGGACACCGCCATCCTCGACCCGTTCTTCGAAGAGACTACCCTCATCATCCGCTGCGACGTGCTCGAGCCCGCGACCATGCAGGGTTACGAGCGCGATCCGCGTTCCATCGCCAAGCGTGCCGAGGCCTACCTCAAGACCTCAGGCATCGGCGACAGCGCCCTGTTCGGACCGGAGAACGAATTCTTCATTTTCGACAGCGTCCGTTTTGCCACCGGCATGTCGGGCACGTTCGTCGAGATCGATTCTGTCGAAGCCGCATGGGCTTCGGGCAAGGCTTACGAGGACGGCAACAAGGCCCACCGTCCCGGCATCAAGGGCGGGTATTTTCCCGTCCCGCCTGTCGATTCGCAGCAGGACATCCGTTCCGCGATGTGCGTGGCACTCGAGGAAATGGGCCTCACCGTCGAGGTCCATCACCATGAAGTGGCCACGGCAGGCCAGGGCGAGATCGGCGTCGGCGCCAATACGCTCGTCAAGAAGGCGGACGAAGTGCAGATCCTGAAGTATGCGATCCACAACGTTGCAGCGGCGTACGGCAAGACCGTGACGTTCATGCCCAAGCCAATGGCTGGGGACAACGGCAACGGCATGCATGTGCACCAGTCGATCCAGAAAGGGGGCAAGCCGCTGTTCGCGGGCGATGCCTATGCCGGCCTGTCGGAGAGCGCGCTGTTCTACATCGGCGGCATCATCAAGCACGCCAAGGCCATCAATGCCTTCACGAACGCCAGCACCAACAGCTACAAGCGCCTGGTGCCGGGCTTCGAGGCTCCGGTGATGCTCGCGTACTCCGCGCGCAACCGGTCGGCTTCCATCCGTATTCCCTGGGTCTCGAGCCCGAAGGCCCGCCGTATCGAGGTGCGCTTCCCGGATTCGACCGCCAATCCGTATCTCGGGTTTGCCGCAATGCTGATGGCGGGTCTCGACGGCATCCAGAACAAGATCCACCCGGGTGAAGCCGCGGACAAGGATCTCTACGATCTCGAGCCGGAAGAGGCCAAGCACATTCCAGAGGTGTGCTACTCGCTCGATCAGGCGCTCGAGGCGCTGGACAAGGATCGCGGGTTCCTCAAGGCGGGCGGTGTGTTCACCGACGACGTGATCGATGCCTACATCGCCCTCAAGATGCAGGAAGTCACGAAGGTCCGGATGGCACCGCACCCGCTCGAGTTCGAGTTGTACTACAGCTGCTGAAAGCGGTGGCGCCCAGGTCCTCCGGCCTGGCGCCACTTTTCAGCCGCAGTGGTCCGGTGACGGCGGTCGCAGAATCGCCGTCACCGCTTTTGTCACGCGGAGGCGAAGCGGATATGCTCTGGCCCCATGCTCTTGCGCATTGCACTGTTGCTGATCGCCGCGCTGGGGCCCACGGTCCAGGCGGCGGAAGGCGTCTGGAAGTGGGTCGATGCCCAGGGCATTACCCACTATGCGGACCGACCCGTGCCGGGTGCAGTGCAGATCGACATCAAGGTACAGACCCAGTCCGGGACGGCTTCGGCACCCACCGCAGCCAGCGCGGCTGCCGTTACGCCGGCTCCTGCCGCCAGTGCTGCTTATCGTCTGCTCGAGATCTGGCGCCCGACCCCTCAGGAAACCATCGCCAATACCGGGGGTGTCGTACCCCTTCGCGTTCGCCTCGATCCGACGCTCCGGCCACGCCATACGCTCGCCATTTTCCTCGATTCGAAGCGCGTCGAGGGCCTGTTGCCCGGAGCGGACATGGAGCTGCGGGATGTGCCGAGAGGTACCCATGCCGTAGCGGCTGCCGTACTGGACGAGAACGGGAAAGTCGTGCAGCGGACTCCGCAGGTCGTTTTCTTCGTGCGCCAGGAATCAGTGGCGCAGCCGCCGGTTGGACCCACACTGCGACCGCCGCCCAAGCCTTAGCTCACGACCCGCTGCCTGCCGGACGGACTATCGCCCCGCAGCTGCGGTCCGGTCCGCTTCCAGACGCCCAGTGCTGACACGGCATCCATGTCAGCCGAACCCCGCTCCTTTGCGCTGCACATGACGGATCTCGGGCGCATTCTCGATGGACTCACGACCAGCGTGCTGCTGGTCGATCGCTCGCAGACGCTGCTCTATCTCAACGTGGCTGCCGAGACGCTGTTGGGTGTCAGCCGCAATCAGGTTCGTGGCCGACCGCTCTCCGATCTGTTCCGCGATACTGCGGGCCTGATTGCCGTTATCGAACGCGCTGCCCGGAACTCGCAGCACTATTCGCGTCGCGAATTGACGATCCGTCCCGTCACGAACGATGAAGAACTCGTCGTCGACTGCTCCGTGGCCCCTTTCGAAGAACCGGGTGCGCCTCCCGGGATGCTCGTGGAGATCAGCGACGCCACGCAGCACAAGCGGGTGACGCGGGATACGGCGCTGCTGACGCAGATCGGCGGCAGCCGCGCGATGATCCGCCAGCTTGCACACGAGATAAAGAATCCGCTTGGCGGCCTGCGCGGTGCTGCGCAGCTGCTCGATCGTCAGCTCGGCGATCCCTCCATGCGCGAGTACACGTCCGTGATCATCAACGAGGCCGATCGCCTGGTCAGCCTGGTCGACGCATTGCTGGGTCCAGGCCATGCTCCCCGCAAGGAAGCGATCAACGTCCACGAACTCCTGCAGCACGTGGGGCACCTGCTCGCCGCAGAAGCGCCGCCGGGCGTCGTGATCGAACGCGACTACGATCCGAGCCTGCCGCCTCTCAAGCTCGACCGGAACCAGATCATCCAGGCCATGCTGAACCTTGGCCGCAATGCGATCCAGGCCATTGGCCAGTCCGGTCGCATCATGCTGCGTACCCGCGCGCTCACCAGCGTGAGTATCGGCACTCGCCGGTACCGTCTGGTGGCGAGCGTGCAATTCGAGGATGACGGTCCGGGCGTACCGGATCATCTGCGAGATACGCTTTTCTATCCACTGGTCACTGGCCGTGCCGAAGGCACGGGACTCGGGCTTGCCGTTGCGCAGGACCTGGTCAGCCGGCACGACGGACTCATCGAGTTCGTGAGCCGGCCGGGCCAGACCCTCTTCACCATACTCTTGCCATTCAGTACCTCTGATGCAGACGAAATCACTTAATGTTTGGCTGGTCGATGACGATGCCTCCATCCGCTGGGTACTGGAGCGCGCGCTGCGCCAGGGCGGCATGTCGCCCACCGCGTTCGAACATGCCGACACGGTCCTGGCCGCATTGCGTCGCAATCGCCCAGACGTTCTCATCACCGATATCCGCATGCCAGGCCGCAGCGGCCTCGAATTGCTGACGGAAATCCGGGACAGCCACCCGGAGCTGCCGGTGATCGTGATGACTGCGCACTCGGATCTCGACAGTGCCGTAGCCGCGTACCAGGGGGGGG
>JANNNQ010000203.1:0-33906 GCA_031398625.1 Pseudomonadota bacterium | reverse complement strand
GCTGTCGGCGAACGGGCATGTAAATGTATCGCCGAAGGGCGGGGAGGCGTTCAAGGTTCTGGGGCCGCTGGAGGCGGTGTACCAGGACTACACGGGGAGCGGGGCGGAGACGGCGGCGCATATCCAGGAGAACGGACGCATCGTCATCATGTTCTGTGCGTTCGTGGGCGCGCCCAAGATTGTCCGTCTGCATGGAGCGGGAACCCTGATCACGCGGGGCCATTCGCGCTTCAATCAGCTGGCCGCAGTCTTTCCCGAGAACCCGGGCACCCGGGCGTTCGTTCACGTGACGGTGAACCGGGTTTCGGACTCGTGCGGATTCTCCGTTCCTTTCTATGAGTTCCAGGCGCCACGAGACACGCTGGACCGCTGGGCGGCAAAGAAAAGTCCTGCAGAGCTTGAGTCTTACCGCGACACAAAGAACCTGCGGAGCATCGATGGCCTGCCGGCGTTCAAGCCCAACGCCTGATCGACGTTCCGTAGGGTCCGTGAAGCGCGATCCCAACCAGCCAGCCAATGGGTTCCGCTCCCGGCCACAACGGAGCGCCACTTCGGGGCGAACGGGCGAGGTCGTGTCCGCGACGAGACATCGCCGGAATCCCCGTGTACATTCCGCCTCTTCTCGAAGGGGGACTCCATGAAGATCGGACTGCAAAAAATCTTGGTACTGGCTGCCATCCTGGGCGCGACGCCCGTGCTGGCCCAGGACATGCCGAATATCGGCTTCCAGAGCGTCGGCCGCGGCCGGCCACTGACCACCAGCGTGCACGACCTGAAAGAGCCGGGGCCGGCCTGGATCCGCCAGCAAGGCCAGCAGGTGGACGCGAACACCCCGCTCAATGGTTTTCGCACTGGGACCTTGCCGCCCAACGTCACGCCGCTGCCTCGCGATATCTTCAATAGCCCCGACTTCTACGCCGACAAGGCGCTGTGGAAGGACCCGCGCTACTTCCGTTGCAACAGCCCCACGGCGACTGAGCTGCAACGCAGGATCCTGGCTCCCCCTCCGGTAAACACGTCGAGCAATGTGGCCGACGGCCCCTGGGGCCATTGCGAATACGACGTACCGCGCGAGTCGATCGTCAGCGCCTACGGCTTCAAGACGGCGCAGGAACACTATGAGGCGCTGCTGAAAGAGACGCGCGGCCGCGGCGGGCCCACGGTCAATACGTTCAAGGACTTCCCGGCCGCGGAGTGGAACGGCGTTTACGAGCGGCCGGCACGGGCAGCCCGCAACCAGATGAACTGGTCGTGGGGCCGGCACATGCAGATCCCGACCCTGCTGTCGGTCCTCACCCCCGAGTACCAGCAGCGGGTGGTGCAGGAGGCCTATCACCAGGTGCGCGGCAATGCGCTCTGGCCGTCCACCTTCTGCTGGCCCGAAGGTCTCTTGCGGCGCTATTACTTCGCTGCCGTCTGGGAGCACTACATCGTTGCCACGCCGGACATGGTGCAGGTCTCTGCGGGAGTCGCGGGCAACTTCGTCCAGAACATCTATGTCGGCCGTCAGTTCAACATGGAAGACGTGCCCAATGGGGGGGTCCCTCGTCTGGGCGTGGCAGTGCCACGTTGGTACGGCGAGACGATCGGCTTCCGGGATGGCGAGGCGCTGATCACCTGGACGAGCAACGTCCAGGGCTGGAAGTCGCACTCCATGTTCGAGTTCTCGAACCAGATCCAGACGATCGAGATCTACACCCCGATCCGCAGCCCGGCCGGCGACTTCATCGGGCTCAACCACGAGTCGATCTTCTACGACTCCGAGGCGCTGGCCGAGCCGGTGCGCATCGTGCGCAACCTGCACAAGATCAACAATTTCACCGACGCCAACCAGACGCCGCGGCCTTACATCCAGTGCGTCCAGACCATCTACTCGATGAAGGGCCACAACACGCCGGTCAGCCCGGGGGCCACGATCGAGTACGAAGTGCCCGACATGTATGGCCGCCCGTGGGATGCGATCTGGCGAAAGTACTTCGAGGAAGGCATGAGCCGGCCCGATGACAGCGAGGCGATGTTCAACTTCGAGTAAGCGAACGCTGCGCCTGCCGCCGCGGAGACTTCCACGGCGGCAGGCGTGTCGCGGACCAGCCGCTTCCCCCGCGGCTACTTCGTCGCTTTCCGCCGTACCACCCGCACCTTGCCGGTCTTGCCGCCGCCACAGAAGAACTGGTCGCGGCCATCAGACTCGAGCCCCGATATGTTCACGCCTGTGGGCATCTCCAGGCTCTCCTTGACCTCGCCCGTGGTCGTATCCACGCGCCGCAGCTCGCTCTCATCCCCTTCCCAGGTTGCATGCCACAGGTTTCCCTCCAGCCAGGTGACACCGGTGACGAAGCGATTTGACTCGATGGTGCGCAGGACCTTGCCGGTCTCCGGGTCCACCTGGTGAATCTTCCGTTCGCGATACTGCCCCACCCAGAGCGTCCCTTCGGCCCACGCCATCCCGGAGTCACCCCCGGCGCCGGGCGCGGGAATGGAGCCGAGCACCTTGCCGGTTGCGGGGTCGATCTTCTGGATACGCGAATCCGCGATCTGGTACAGGTGCTTGCCGTCGAACGCCGTGCCTGCATCTGCCGCAACCGCAATCGAGCGCGTGATCTCCCCGCTGTCCGGATCGAGTTGATTCAGCCTGTCGCCCGAGGCGAACCAGACGTTCTGCCCGTCATGGGTCACGCCGTGCACGCCCTCGACGCCCGCAAAAGGTCCGTACTCGCGAACAATGTCTGCCTGTTTCATGGCCCCATCCTAGCCAGTCGGCAGCGCCGCGGGGAGTAACAACAGCGTCGTGAATCCCGGCACGGGGGGCGTCATCCACCGCCGTGCGCGCCCGCGCCCGAACGCCTGCACCTTGCCGGCAAGTTCCAGCGAATCCAGCGACCGCTGCACGGTACGCTGGCTCGTGTCGAGTGCAAGCGCCAGTGCGGATGTCGACCACGACTCGCCATCGGCGAGCAGGGCCAGCACGCCCGCATGCTTCTCGTCGACGAGTTGTGCGAGTACGACTACCTTGCGTGCACGGTGCGGCTTGAGTGCGAAGCCGAGTGGCGTGGCTTCAACATCAGCTACGGTCCTGAGTACCTTGCGCAAGCGGCCGATCTCGACGCGCAGCCGCGCGCGGTGGGAATCATCGGCGAGCTTCAGCCGGAACACGCGGGCGACGAGCTCATCGCGCGACACGTCATTGGGCCAGCCTTCTCCCAGCACCCGTACCAGTGTGAACAGGATGGGCCGCTTCGCAAGCAGGACACGATGTTCTTCGTGACGCACGACATGCCGGCAGCCGTCCACGATGAATGCCTTCGACGCATGGAGAGATTCGATCTCATCGAGCAGCAGCGGCCGCTCGCCGCTCCGCGTCACCAGGCGTGCGACGGGTGTGTCCAGTGCCGTTAGCGAGCTCTCCACTTCAGCGGCGAGCGCGGGAATATCGGCCTGGCTTGCCGCGCGGCTTGCCCTGGCGAGCGCCTTGCGCGCGACCTTCGCCTGCAGTCGCCGCATCGCGATGCCCGCCAGGATGAGCTCATGCGTGATCTTCAATGCCAGCGGCAGGGAGGACGGCAATGGGGCGAGAGCGCGTTCTGCCGCATCGATCCTGCCAATGAGCAGCAGCCGCTGGATCTCGACGTATCGCGCATGCGCGGCGTTCACGGCATCGCCATGCGTCTCGAGGGTGACGCGTGCGGACTCGAGCGCCTTCGAGGTCCAGCCGAGGTCGCGTGAGACCAGCGCAATCTCGGCCTCGGCGACGACGCAGCGAGCACGGGCCACGGTCTCGCGCGGGCTGAATGCACGCATCGCGCTGCGCAGCAGCTCCCTGGCTCGCACATGCTCCCCCAGCTGGGCCATCGCGATGCCACGCAGCGCAAGTCCGGACGCATCGTTTCGCAGTGCCACGAACTTCAACGCGCTGATGGGGTCGCCTGCTGCGAGGGCCCGCGCCGCCGCGTTGATCAGTGAGTCCATGCGAATCGCGCCACTCTTGTCACTCTCACTTTTCCGTGCGTCTCGCCAACAATGCCGGTCCGATCCGGACTACTTACGAGGAGAAGCATCGTGATCGACATTCTACATAGGGTGGGAATCAAGACAGCGCGGGGCAACGTCTAGCGGGCGTTGGCCACGCCCGAGGGAGTGGCTGCGTGGTGGACCACCGAAACAACGGGCGAGAGCAAGGTGGGAGGCATGATCCGATTCCGGTTCACCGACAACGGCCGCGAGCTTGGGGTGTTCGACATGAGGATTCTCGAGTTGCATCCCGATGCGCGCGTGGTGTGGCAGGTGGTCAAGGGGCCCGACGAGTGGGTTGGTACGAGGATCGCCTTCGATCTCAGGCAGGAAGATGATTTCACCATCGTGCTGTTCCGCCACGAGGGCTGGCGGGAGCCGGTGGAATTCATGTACCACTGCAGCACCAAGTGGGCGACCTTCCTGATGAGCCTCAAGTCGCTGGGCGAGACGGGCAAAGGGCAGCCCAGCCCGAATGATGTGAAGGTGGGCAACTGGCATTGAGGCGAACCGGCCTCCGGCTTTCGCTGGGCCCCGTGGGTTGTCTTGCAATTGACGCGCTGGATCGTTTTGGTTGCAGGCCATTGCCATGAGGGGAATGAAGCGAATGAATGCCGCCGGAACGCTGCTGAAGTCGACGCTTGCTGTGGCCGTGCTGCTGGGTTGCGGGGCGGCTGGGGTACGCCCACCGCCAGGAACCGGATAATCGCGATCCCGACGATTGCCCAGGGCTATACCGGGCGAGCGAAGTAGTCGCGGGGGGGCAGTCCCTGTTGGGGATAGTCCCCAACTTCAGCTTGGGAGTGAGATCGTCATGCCGAAGGAGTGGCTCTGTCCCGGAGGTACGACGAAGATGCCGGGCTTCTCGAGGAAGTCGCCATTGAATCCAGCCGGATCGGTGACGCCTTGCCAGGGTTCGATGCAGACGAAGGGCGCACCTGGCTTGGTCCAGATCCCGAGATACCGCGCGTCCGTGAAGCCGATCTCGATCCGCGGACCGCTCTCCGCGCCGTAGGACACGCGCCGGCTGTTGAACGTGTCCAGAATGATGACGTCATCCAGGAACAAGGTGTCTGCCAGCAGCAGGCGGCGGTTCGTGACAGGCGTGGGGTGGCTTTGCGGCGAGAGCAGCCCTTGCGCATCGATTCGCCGGATCGGTGCCGGCTCGTCCTTCTCGAACTCGATGAAGTGCGCGGCGCGCGGTTCGCCAGAGGGCAACGGCCAGAGAAACCCGGGGTGAAAGCCCAGGCTCGCCGGCATGCTGTCCTTGCCTTCATTCCTGACGGCAGCCTCCACCGACAGCGCTGGCCCGTTGATCTCGTAACGTATCTCCAGCACAAACTCGAAAGGGTACACGGCGAGCGTCGCCGGCGAGCTGCGCAAGCAGAACACGGCCGAAGACGGCGTAAACGTCACCACCTCAAAGACGCGGCCCCGTGCAAAACCATGTCTTGCCAGTGCGTAGTCGCGACTTCCAAGGCGGAGCTTGCCGCCATTCAACGTGCCTACGATCGGAAACAGGAGCGGCGCCCGGCCGGCCCAGATCGTCGGGTCCCCATGCCACAGGTAATCGCGCCCCAAGCGATCCTTGAGCGAATGAAGCTGCGCGCCGTTCGGATCAATCTCCGCTGCAAGGAGGGGCGAACTGATGTTGATCAAATGCGGCTGCGCCTCGGCCATTGATTACTGCCAGACCTTCCTTCTCTCGAACTCGGCCTGGATCTGCTTCTCGTCTTCCCACATCCGCGTGGGTCCCCTGTAGCCTGCCATGATGGCCATCGCAACCACGCGCCCCTGGCCGAGCAGCAGCGTGTCGGGCTCGACGGCAGCAATCGGATCGGTGAAGGCTTCTTCGGCGCTGATGATGTCCCAGCCGCGTGAACGCAGGCGGGCAACCAGGTCATCAACGTACAGCGCGGCGAGGTCGTTCTCGTGCATCAACAGGACATGCCTGGGTGATCGCCCCAGCGTCTGTCGGGCCACGCTGTCGTAGAACTCGATGCTTTCCGTCATGAGATCGACGTACGCTTTGCCCAGCTTCTCGAAGTCAACGGTCTTGCCCGCCTTGAGCGCGTCCTGGAGCAGGGAATCCATGTACCAGTCATAGGTGTCGATAGTCACATAGGCAGAGCCGTAGCCCATTGCTTTCAACGCCGACCTGACTGTGTCCCGCTCCTCGACCGTCTTGCCTTCACGCAGGAAAGGGAAGCGGAACCATTTCGCGTAGCCTGGCAGGGCTCGCAGCGTCTCGTCCGCCGTCCTGATGTTCTCGAGGAATGCGGGAGCGCCAACCCGATGCAGGTCGGGGTGGGTATGGGAGTGGTTGCCGATCGAATGGCCTGCCGCGGCATAGAGCCGCATGCGTTCGAAGTCATACGGAACCAGCCGCCCGGTGTTCGAGAAGAACATGACTTTCGGTACCGCTGCCGCTTGCAGGGCGGCGATCAGCTTCGACGCGCGTTCCATCCCGGTCAGGTGGGCAGTGTCCGCTCGCGGCACATCGTCAATGGTCAGGGCGATCAGCCGTTGCGTCGGCTCGCCGGCGAAAGCCGTGCCGGCAAGCAATGCAACGAGCAACGGTGCAAGCCGCCTGGAACCCATGCCTATGCCTTGCCCTGCAACGGTGTCCGCACCGTGAACAGCCCGTAACCCGCGATCGTGAGATAACAGAGTACGGGCACAACCAGTCCGGCCGTCAGCCCGAACGCATCCGCCGTGAAGCCGATCAGGACGGGAATGATGGCGCCGCCGACGATGGCGGTGCAGAGCAGCCCGGAGGCCTGCGGCGCCTCGTCGGTCATGCCTTCCGTCGCCAGCGAGAAGATCGTCGGGAACATGATCGAATTGGCCAATCCCACCAGGACGAGAGACCAGCCTGCCACGGCGCCGGTAGTAAAGGCGGAAATGGCAATGAGCGTGATCGCGCTGGCTGCAAAGCCCATCAGCACCTGCCCGGGGCTTGCCAGCCGCAGGATGAACCCGCCGAAAAACCGTCCGATCATGGCCCCTGCCCAGTAATAACCGAGCAGGATGCCGGCAGCAACAGGTGCCAGGCTCATCGTGCGGTCGAGCCCGAGATAACTGACCAGCAGGCTGGCGATCCCGACTTCCGCGCCGACATAGACGAAGATCCCGAGACAGCCGAAGCGCAGGCGGGGATTGGAAAGCACGGCAAGCGTGCCCGAGAGTTTCACTTTGGCGAACCGGCTCCGGTCGAGCACCTTCCGCCACACCCAGAAAAACACGGCCGCCAGCGCAAGCACGATGGCCAGCCACAGGTAGGCCTTTGCGATCACGGCGCTTTCCAGGACGCGATACTGATCGAGCGCAGGTCCCGACAGCGTGGCGGGATCGGTTTCGCTCTGGCTGCCAAGGATCAGACGGGCCCCGAACGTCACGATCAGGAACACGCCGAGGGAGTTGAAGAACTGCGCGAAGGTCAGCCGGCTGTGTGCGGTCCCGGGCGGACCGAGCGAGATGATGAGCGGGTTGACCGCGACCTGGAGCAGGGTAATCCCGCCTCCCATCAGGAACAGCGCAGCGAGGAACGGGGCATAGGCACCCGATTGCGTCGCCGGCTGGAACATGAGGCAGGCGCCGATCATGATGCCGAAGCCGATCATGATGCCCTTGAAGTATCCCAGCCGGTTCATGAGGAGGCCGGCCGGAATCGAAAAGACCGCATAGCTCGTGAAGAACGCGAACTGGACGAGCATCGCCTGCGCGTAGTTGAGGGAGAACAGCCCTTTCAGCTTCGAGACCAGCAGGTCGGCGACATTCGTGATGCCACCGAACAGGAAGAACACGGCCACCACGAGGACCAGGAGCGGGAAGGCGCTGCCGTGGCCGCCGGTCTCCTCGAGCGGTGTCACCGGCGTTGCGACTGCCATCGGCATTCTCCTCGGGTGACGTGTGCCCCGTACGCAAAGGCTAACAGGGTGATGCAAAAGGCTATCCATGCCTTTTGCATCTGGAGCCAGCGAAAAGCGTGGTTTTCACTGACTCCCGAAATCAATGAGTTGCAACTCATGGATTTCGTCGAGTCGTCCCTGACTCGGGTTATCAGGGTGCTGCAAAGGGTTTTGCATCACGCTGCCAACAGGTGAATTTTTGTGAATGGCCGGCAACCGGAAGCTGCCGGAAGAGTAGCATCCCCGGGCCCATGAGAATGTCACGCGCCAGCCTTCTGCCCCGACCAAAGCCGCTGCGGTTGTTCGCCATCCTTGCATGCATGTCGGGCATCACCCTGGCCGGTTGTGGCCCCCGGCTGAACGTGAAGCCCGAACAGGTCGTCGACCTGTCCGGTCAGTGGCAGCTGAATGCATCGCTCAGCGACGACCCGCGCGCGTTGCTGGAGAAGAGCCGGCCTTCGGGCCGCCGGGGCGGAGTCCCGGCCGGTGAGGGCCAGCGCCCGCCCGGCGGAATGGGTCCCCCGCCCGGAAGCGGACCGGGTGCGCCCGGTGGCAGCGCGCCTGCCCGCCGGACAGCGGGAGAGCCCGCGAGCATCGAAGACTACCTCGCGCAACCGGGCCGGCTCACGATCGAACAGGGCCTCAAGGAACTGAGGCTCGTGGCGGATGGATCGCCAACGCGATTCATCTACGGCGAAAAGTTCGGTACGTCCTCGATGCGCGGCGTGTCCGAACGGCGCTCCGGATGGGAAGGCAGTGCCTTCGTCACCTACGAGGAGGTGCGGGAGGGTCCTGACGTGACGTGCACGTACGCACTTTCCGGCACCCGGCTCATCGTGAGTACCGACGTCAGCGGGGGCGGAGTTCCGAGGACGAGTTTCCGGACCGTCTACGATCGCGTCGCGGTTCCGTAAGACCCCCAGCCCTGCCGAAAGGGCGTCTTGCCGATCGACTGTATTTTTAGCCTGCAGCACAAGCGTCCTTCCTGGACGCCATGCAGGTCGTGTCGGTGGCAGGAGCTGCTTTTGCTCTTCTTTGCATCAGTTATCGCCGCGCGGATTCGCAGGACGCCGAACAGTCGCTCCGTTGCCGCGAGTGCGCAGCCGGCCGTTCCCCGTCCTGCGTAACCCTTTGGGTGCCGTGGGCTTGTCGGACAATTCCTGCTCCAGGATCGGATGACGCGAACTGAATACCGCCAGCGCACGCTGTATGGTGATCCAGTCCGCATCCTGAAGCGTCGGCGGCTTGACGCCAATTTTGCGATCCGCAAAGGAGCAGCCATGAGCAACAGTTCGAGTAAGCAGGGCGGTGGCAAGCCACCGGGAAGCATGGGCAACACGCCCGGTACCAACTTCGGGAACGCGAATCACAGCAAGGCGCAGGTCGGCAAGACTGATCGCATTGTCGGCAAGGAGGTGCGCCACACTGAACAGAACAGCCAGTCCGACCAGAACGACTCGTTACCCCGCAATTCCGGGAACAAGCCGCGCAAGAAATAGCTTCCGACGGCGGGCAGCAGCGGGGCTACGCCATCGACCGGAATTCCGCCCCTATGCTGGCAGGGCGATGCAAAAGCCTGTCCCTGCCTGTTGCGTCCGGAGCCAGCAACAAGCGCGGTTTTCACTGGCTTCCGAAATCTAATGAGTTGCAACTCATTGGTTTCTCCGAGTCGTCCCTGGCCCGGGTTATCCGGGCGCTGCAAAGGATTTTGCATCACCCTGCCAACCAACATCGGCATCACCACGGCCAGGCTTGTCCCGGCACGGCCAGCGGCAGCGAAAGAAGCTGCATTCATGTCATAAGTTATAGCGTGCACCCCCGGGAGATGACATTTTCCGCGCCCATCCCGGACCAGTACTGGAGATCATGGACGCCTTCTACGTGTCATCGGAAAAGTTTTCGCCAGCACAGGCTCCCCACGTAGTTCACAGGGGGACTTGCGAACAGGTTCCCGGGTCGCCGGACCGCCTGTACCTGGGACACTTCAATTCAGGGACGACGGCACTCACGAGCGCGCGCTCGGTCTATGCCAACGCCACCGCCTGTCCGGCGTGCTGTCCCGAATGCAATCTGCTGCGGCAATCGGAGCCATCCCACGCCTGACGGTCGCGTACCTGCCGCTGGACGGCCCCGCGCATGTGTGGCAAAAAACACTCCCTCCGCCGGTGCCTGCCCGGTGGAGGGTTGCGTTCCGGATCTAGGAAAGCTCTGATTTACCTACATGTGCCAGGCGAACAGCAATGCAACTGAGTGAAAGACCATGGTTGAAAAGGCGTCGACAGTTTCAGATGGCGGTTTTTCAGAGGTTCCCTAACGAGGGATCATGCCCGGCACCCCCTGTGCAGCCTGCCCGTTGCGTTCCCGCACCGCTTTCGGATCGAATACCCCGGAAGAAATCGCCTTCATCCAGTCGTTCAAGCGACGTGAGCTGCTGGTCGAGCCGGGCTTGCAGTTCATCAGGGAGGGGGCTGACGCCGGCGATCTCTACACCCTGCTTGAAGGCTGGGCATTCCGCTTGCGCACGTTGAGCGATGGCCGCCGGCAGATCCTCAACTTCCTGCTGCCCGGGGATTTCATCGGCCTGCAGGAGAACCTTGCAGGCACGTCGGAGTATGGCGTCGAGACCCTGACCCGGTCGCGCCTCTGCGTCTTTCCTCGCGACCGTTTGTGGGACCTGTACCGCCAGTACCCGGGGCTCGGCTTTGACCTTACGTGGCTGGGCTCCTACGAAGAGCGCATGGTGGACGAGAACCTGCTGTCAGTGGGACGGCGCAACGCCGAGGAGCGCATCGCGATGCTGCTGCTCCACCTGTTCAAGCGCGTGGAAAGCCTGAAGATGGTCGATGCACGGCGTTCGGTGCCTTTCCCGATCACGCAGCAGCACATCGCCGATGCCCTTGGCCTGTCCCTTGTGCATACCAATCGCAGCCTGCGCAAGCTCGAACGCCTGGGTCTGCATGAGCTGGCTGGCAAACGCCTGCGATTGTTGCAGCCCAAGGCATTGCAGAAGCTGGCGGACTATTACAAAACGCCCCTGCGCCTACGCCCGCTGATCTGAATCACCCTGTCGAACGCGCACGAAGCAGGGCGGACAGCCGGTCTGTGGTCCCCTCGATCCGCTCGAGAACCGGATAGCGCAGGCCTTCGAAGTAGGGAATCGAGAGCGTCTGGAAGCGGTCGCCCACGCGAACGAGCAGTTCGATGGGTCGCCTGCTGGTCTTCGCCTCCGAGATCGCTTCTTTCAGCAAGGGACCGGTATAGGCGCGGCCGTTGACGGCCACCAGGGTGGTGGAGATCGTCAGGCCTGCCTTGAAGGCGGGGCTCTCCCAGACCACATCCGTGAACCTGGCGTCCTTGTCCAGGACGACGCCCAGCGAATAGCTCAGCCCCGTGGTCTCGTTGACCTCGTCGATCTTCTGCAGGAATTCGGTAGGCGTTTCGGAGAAGGCGAGACGCCATCCCGCCCGTTCGAATCCCTCGAGCGGTGCGCCCGTGGCGGTGCTGTCGAGCTGGGCACGCAGCCAGCCGGACCAGTCGAACGGTGCGATCGATTCCAGGGCGGCCACGACATCGCCAAACATGTAGAGGGAGGGTTCCGGCGTAATCCGGCGTCCGCCGAAGAACGAGCGCGTGAAGTCATCGAGGGAACGCGTGTCGCCGGTCAGTTCGCGGATGCGTGCATCCGCTGCCAGCCACAACAGCAGGCCTTCATCGTAGTAGTCCTCGGTTCGCTGCCATGAAACCCACGACAGCGGGCGGCGGGGCGTGATGACCGGTTGCAGGGTGGTGTCCTGCAGCGGGCGCCAGGCCCGGCCTTGCCTGCGCTCCTGCAGGTTGGCGGCGAGTGCGGCGAGCGAACCGCGGGTGATTTCCTCGCTCCACAACCCCGAGCGGGCGCTCAGCACCTGTCCCCAGAACTGCGTCTGACCTTCGTACACCCACAGCAGGCTGTTCTGCATTGGCATGTTGTAGTGGGGAGTCCACAGATCGGCCGGCCGCACGAACTTGCCGTTCCAGGCATGCGACAGCTCGTGGGCCAGCAACGAACGGCGCGTCACGGTCCGATCCCATGCCTTGAAGTAACCGCTGCGTACGGCGTTCTCGCTGGAGCGACGATGCTCGAGCCCAATGCCGCCGAAATGGTTGCTCGTTGCAAGCAGGAACTCGTAACGCTCGAAGGGCTTCGACCCGAAAACCAGGAACGCTTCCCTTACCAGCTTGCGATGGATGGCCAGCTGGTCCGGAGCAATCACCACTTCGTCCGCCGAATCCGCGAATACATGCAGCCTGACCGGAACGTTGCCACCCGGATCCAGATCCTCCTGGCGCCAGTACCGCCCGGCAAACGCGGGAGAATCGACCAGCGTCTCAAGTGACGTGGTCCTGTAGAGGATCCGGTCGCCATCCCGGCGCTCGCTGTCCAGGGAAGTCGCGGCCTGCCATCCGGCCGGCACGGTCAGGCTCGCGGTAACGTCGATGCGGCTTGCAGGGTGACCCGCCGGGTACAGCAACACCTGTTCCCATTGCACGCCGAGTATCTCGGGCGTCATCACCACGCGTCCCTGGTCAGGGTTCTGCGGCGAGGCCACCTGGAACTCCAGTTCGAGCTGCTGCACGCCGCGTGGCACCTGCAGCCTGAAGGCGTACACGTCAGCCGGATCGCGGGTCCACACGATGCGGCGGGTCCCGGCAGTGATCGTCAACCCGGCGAGCTGGTCAATGGCGCCGCGCGGTGCATGGGCCCCGGGCAGCCATTGCGGGTAGTAGAGCGTGAGCGGTCCCGGCCGCACCGGAATGTTCTCGCGGACACGGAACAGTCGCCGGCCGATGTCGCTGGCATCGACGTGCAGTTCGATGGTTCCGGGATAGTCCGCATCCCTGGCCGGGAGGGGCGTTGCCGGATAGGCGGCGTCAATCGGCAAGGCAAGCGCCACTGCGAACAGGACAAAAGCGAACCGCAGTACTCCCATCGCCGACTCCCTCTACCCAGCCCGTTCCCTTGCAGGCTGAGTGAGCATACCCGGACGGGCCGGCCGGATTCAAAGGGCGTCTTCGCTGCGCCGGACGGGGGCGCCCCTCGCTGCACCGCGCGGGCAGGGTCGCCGGAACTGGTCAGCTTTTCAGGACGACCTCGATCATGTGGGCCAGCTCTTCCAGCGTGAAGGGCTTGCCGAGCAGGTAGACACCTGGATCGAGGATGCCGTTGTGGACGACGGCATTGCGGGTGTAACCGGTGGTGAACAGCACCTTGAGGTCAGGGCGACGCTGGCGCGCTTCGTCGACCAGCTTGCGGCCATTCAATCCCGGCATGACGACATCGGTGAACAGCAGCTTCACTTCCGGGTGTGCATCGAGCAGCCGCAAGGCCGCGACGGCGCCATCGGCTTCCAGGGTCGGATGGCCGAGTTCGCCCAGCAGGCCGAGCGTCATGGCCCGCACGCGATCATCATCCTCGACGACAAGGATCAGTTCGCTGCTTGCCGCCGCCCGCGGTTCTGCCGCCGCTGGCGGGTCCTGGACGACGTGTTCCGGACCGGTGTAGCGCGGCAGGTACAGTTTCACCGAAGTGCCGGCGCCGGGCTCGGAGTAGATCTTCACGTGGCCACCGGACTGCTTCATGAAGCCATGCACCTGGCTCAAGCCCAGGCCGGTTCCCTGGCCATCCTGCTTCGTCGTGAAGAAGGGATCGAAGGCGCGTGCGCTCACTTCCTCCGTCATGCCACGCCCGGTGTCGGTGAGGGCGATCAGCACGTACTGGCCTGCAGAGACTTCGGGATGCTCGTCTGCATAGGCTTCGTCGAGGTACGCATTGGCCGACTCGATGGTGAGCTTGCCGCCTTCCGGCATGGCATCCCGCGCATTCACGGCGAGGTTCAGGATGGCGTTCTCGAGCTGGTTCGCATCGACGTGCACGCGCCAGAGCCCGGCTGCGAGCACCGTTTCCATGCTCACCAGTTCCGGCATGGAGCGGCGGAGCAGCTCGGACATGCCGACGATCAGCTTGTTCACGTCTGCAGGCTGCGGTGACAGAGCCTGCTGCCGGGCGAAGGCAAGCAGGCGGCGAGTGAGCTGGGCGGCCCGGTTCGTACTGTCGATCACACCTTCGATGATGTTCAGCACGACAGGGTCAATCTCGGGGAGCCGCCGCTTGATGAGCTGCAGTCCTCCCAGGATGGCGGCCAGCATGTTGTTGAAGTCGTGGGCGATGCCCCCGGTGAGCTGGCCGATGGCTTCCAGTTTCTGCACCTGGCGCAGCTGGTTCTCGGAGTCCTCGCGGCGCTCCATCTCCATCAAGAGCCGGGTGTTGCTCTCGGTCAGTTCGGCAGTCCGCGTAGCGACAGTCGTTTCCAGGGTCGCGTTGAGTGCCCGGAGGGCACACTCCGCCTCATCGCGCTCGCGGGTGCGCGTACCCAGGTCTTCGGCCACGTGACGCAGGTTGTCCCAGACATGACGGATCTCGCGCACCGACGTCTGCAAGGGCGGTGGCGGCTGGTTCTGGCCGAGGGCTGCAGCGCCTTTTGCGAGCCGCTCGATGGGAATGGAGAACTGCCGTGCCAGCAGCAATGCGCTCACGAACGACAGGCCGATGAGGCCGGCTCCCAGGCCGAGAATGACCTGCATGGGGGCGGTGGCTGATGAATTGAGGGCGGTTTCCGGTGTCGAGATCGCGACGGTCCAGCCCGAGAGTTCGGAGTGGGTATAGAAGGTGTGGATGCGCTCGCCCTCGATGTTCTCGCTGACATTCCTGCCTTCCCCGGAGGCCGCGTTGACGAGATTGAGGCGTGCGCGCGTACCGACGAAAACATCATGGTCCCGCGAACGGGCAACGACGACATTGTTGCGATCGACGATCACGCCTGTCTGGTGGTCGGCAAAGGTGGCCTGGTCGAACACATCGGCAATCTGCTCTGCGGCGATGCTGAGGCTGAGGAACCAGGCCAGCTGGTCGTTGCGGAAGACGGGCATGACGACCGCGACATTCGGTCGCTGCACGACGAGGCCGGTGAACAGATTCGAAACGACCGTCCTGCCGGCCTCCCGCGCTTCCCTGTCCGCCGGCCCGAGGGAGGTGGCCTGTGGAACCGGTTCGCCAGGGGGAATGCTGCTGTTGACGATGACGCGACTGGATGGGTCACGCAGCACGATCGCGGCATCGCGCACCTGGGCAATCTTCTGGATGTACTGGTGGAAGTTCGGCAGATCGCCGTTCTGCAGTACCGGAGCATTCGCGAGCGAAAAGAGGGTGTACTCGAGTCCGGCGAGCTCCCTGTCCAGCGTTGTCGCAAGTCGGCGGACCGCCTCGAACATGGAGTCTTCGAGTCGCGTACGTTCCGTGGCGGCCACATTGGCCAGGAGGATCCCGACCAGCACCAGCACCGGCGTGACGATGAGGGTGACGAGCAGCAGCACATGCGCCCGCACCGAGAACACCCTGCCGGTTCTAGCGAGCAAGGTATCGCCCTCCGGGCAGCACCTGCCTGGCGCGGCAGATCACGCGGGGCGGGCCATGGCGCCGATCGCGTTGGCCAGGGAATCGATGGAGAACGGCTTCGGCAGCAGGCTGATCCCCGTGCCGGTCGGCATGCCCAGGTGCCCATATCCGGTGGCAAAGATCACGGGCAGGTCCGGGCGCGACTGCCTGGCGCGCTGGACCAGGACAATGCCCGACAGGTCGGGCAGGCTGACATCCGTCAACAGCAGGTCAATCTTGCGTTCCGCAAGGATGGCGAGGGCCGTCGTCGCGTCCTTGGCCTGGAGTGCCACATGGCCCAGTTCCTCCAGCATCTCGATGGTATTCATGCGAATGAGGAGGTCGTCCTCGCAGACGAGGCAGGTCAGGCCAGTCATGTAGTTTTTACAGTCGGGGACATTGCGGGTTAAAGAAGCTCTGATTTACCCACATGCGCCAGGCGAACAGCGATGCAACTGATTGAAAGACCATGGTTGAAAATGCGTCGACCGTTTCAGATGGCAGTATTTCAGAGGTTCCTTATCCCTTGTACCACTCCGGCACGACCATGGCGTTGAACGTATTGCTGACCGGATCCTAGCAGGGTGATGCAAAAGGCTATCCGTGCCTTTTGCATCTGGAGCCAACGAAAAGCGTGGTTTTCACTGGCTCCCGAAATCAATGAGTTGGAACTCATTGGATTTCGCCGAGTCGTCCCTGACTCGGGTTATCAGGGTGCTGCAAAGGGTTTTGCATCACCCTGCTAGCAAAGGGAGCGCCAGGAGGAACCTGCCATTCCGAATTGGAACATGGCGGACAGCCGGATCGGCGGGGGGTGTCAGCGGTGTCCTACGCGCCTTGCCAGCCTTTGCTTGCTGGCAGCCACGGATGACTGCCCCTAGAGTGCCCAGCAGCTTCAGGAAAGTGGAGCACCGCAACCTGGAAGGGAGGCAACGTATGTTCGAGAGCAGATTCGTGGACCGGTCACCGGTCATTTTCCAGCCCCGCGTGGCGCCTGAGCCTGAATTGCAGGAGCGGCTGGAAGAAAGGATCCGTATCGTCTCAAGCCAGCTGCGCCGGCCCCCCAGGCATCAGCCGTGGCCCGGGTTCGGGCAGCCGCCAGAGCAACGCCCGGAATCCTGAGGATGCAAGGAAACAGGCACGCATGGACAGCGAAGCGAAGTCTGGGCCCGCAACCATCGTGGTGGTGGAAGACGAACCGCTGATTGCAGCCAGCACCCAGGATCTCCTCGAGCAGATGGGCCATACCGTGCTGGCCGTCGTCAGCGATGGCAGGGAAGCGGTCGCGGAGGCCGGGCGTCTCCATCCCGATCTCGTCCTGATGGATATCGGCCTGCAAGGCGGCATGGACGGCATCGAAGCGGCTGCCACGCTCTACGAGCAGCTTGGCATTCCAGTGGTCTTTCTCACGGGTGCTGGCGATGCCTCCACCATCAATCGGGCCGCGCGGGCACGGCCCTTCGGCTATCTCATCAAGCCTTTCAGCGAGGCCGAGCTGCGTGGTGCACTGGAGGTGGCAAAGGCCCGCCACCGGGCAGAGACGGAACTGCAGCATCGCGAGAAGACCCTGATGCAGTACGCCCGGTCGCTGCGCACCCGCTCGCTAGTCGACGAACTGACGGGCCTGTACAACCGCCGGGGTTTTCTCACGCTCGCGCAGCACTTGCTCAGGGCAGCGCAGCGGCATGGCCGGTCGTGTGTCGTGCTGTTCATCGACCTCGATGGGCTCAAGCAGATCAATGACGGCCAGGGTCATGCGGCTGGCGACCAGACCATCCGCGAGCTTGCGGGGATCCTGACCCGCACGTTCCGCAAATCCGATGTGGTCGCCCGTCTCGGGGGCGACGAGTTCGTGGTGCTTGCCATCGAGTCTGCCTCGGCAGGAGGAGCTTCTGCCAGCTCGCGCCTCCGCGAGGCCATTCGCGAGCACAACGAGCGGCGTGCCGAGGCGGCAGAGATCGCGGTCAGCATTGGCGTGGCCATGCCGGATCCCGATTCGCCGGAGCCGATCGAGGCACTGGTCGAACGGGCCGATGCCGAGATGTACAAGGAGAAGAAACGCGCCGTGTCCTGACACCGTCTGACCGGCCCTGCGTGGGCAGGCGCAGCCGGATGAGCTACCCTGCGCAGGCCAACAGCGCAGGGGAGTATCAATGACCAACCGTCTCCAGACCATTCCGGCTCTCCTGGCGCTGTTCGCCGGGTTGCTCGGGCCCCACCTCGCCCAGTCGGACACCTTGAGGCTACTCAGCACCGGGGCCGTGGAGCCCGGGATTGTCGTGGCCGCCCAGCGCTTCCAGGCAACCGGCCATGCCATCGACATCACCTTCCAGACCGCACCGGAAGTCGCGAAGCGGCTCGCAGCGGGCGAAATCTGGGATCTTGCGATCGCCACTCCGGCGACCATCGAGCAATACACGCGCAGCGGGGTGCTCACACCGGGTGCCGTCACGCTGGGCAGGGTAGGGGTCGGCGTGGCTGCGCGGGAAGGCGTCCCGCCACCGGATGTCTCTTCAGCGGAGTCGCTTGCGGCCGCCGCGCTGGCCGCCGATGCCGTGATCATGAGTCGCGGGTCGACGGGCGTTTACGCGGAAAGCCTGCTGCGCAAGCTTGGCGTGTACGAGCAGATCGAGGCGCGAGTGGTCAGGACTGACCGGGGTGCCGAAGCGATGGTGCGGCTGGCCAAGGGCAAAGGCAATGAGTTTGCACTGGGCGCCTTGACCGAGATCGCGGAACACGAGGGCAAGGGGATCGACCTCGTGGCCGCATTGCCCGAGACCCTGCAGAACTACACCACCTACGTCATCGCCCGCATGAACAACGCCCCTAACGGGGAAATCGCCACGGCCTTCCTCGCTTACCTCGCTACGCCCGCGAGCCGCGCCGAATTCCAGAAAGCGGGCATCGATCAGTAGCCGCGAGACGTTTCCGGGCAATCACATTTCTTTGCATGCCGCCGCAGGGGCAAACAGCAGCCTGCTTCGTCTTCCAGTCAACACAATTCCGGGAATCGGTGGCGGGGAGTTCCATGGGTCGACTTGTGCTTCGCTGCGCCGCGTGCGGCGTGCTGCTGGGATCGCTGGCGGGAGTGTCCTGGGCGCAGGGCACCGGTCCCGCTGTCCCCAGCGTCGCGGTCACGCCGGTCGCTACGTCACCGGTCATCGATGGCTTGCTCAGCGAGCCGGAGTGGACCCGGGCCGGCGTGATCCGCGATCTCGTGCAGATCCGTCCGGGCGATGGCGAGCCGATGTCGGAGCGCACCGAGGTCTACATCATGTATGACAAGGATGCGCTGTACGTGGCGGCCCGGATGTCGGATCCCGGGGCGCCGGGCGAGATCTCTGCGAACGTCATGAAGCAGAACTCGCAGCTGGCGAACGACGATCGCATCGCCGTCATCATCGATCCGTTCAATACCGGCCGGAATGGCTACCGCTTCGAGGTCAACGCGAACTCGGTGCGCAATGACATGCTCTACCAGAACGGCCAGCTGCAGGCCGAATGGTCCGTCATCTGGGATGCGGCGGCCACGGTAGGGCAGGGCGAGTGGATCGCGGAGTTCGCGATTCCCTTCAAATCTTTGCCGTTCGATCCGGCCATCCAGGACTGGGGTTTCAACGTCTCGCGCGCCATCCGGCGCCGCGGCGAGGAAGCGGTCTGGGTGTCGCGCAACCGTTCCATCAGCCCGAGCATCGTCGGCGTTGCCACCGGCTTTCGCGATCTTGACAAAGGTGTCGGGCTCGACGTGGTGCCGGGCCTGGCGGTCACGCACCGCAGGTCCTACGTCACGGCCGCGGAGGAAACCGACACGGAACCGTCACTCGACCTGTACTACCGCGTCACCCCCGCACTCACGGCGGCGCTCACCCTCAATACCGACTTCTCGGCGACGGAAGTCGACGACCGGCAGGTGAATCTCACCCGTTTCAACCTGTTCTTTCCGGAAAAGCGTGACTTCTTCCTGGCCGACTCCGACCTCTTCGAATTCGGGCGCATCGGAAACGCTTTTCCGCCGGGCATCCGTTCGGTGACCACGGCCACGCAGCAGAACGGCCGGCCGTTCTTTTCGCGGCGTATCGGCTTGAGTTCGCTCGGTACACCCGTCGATATCGAATACGGCGGCAAGCTGAGCGGCCGGGTCGGGCGCTCCACGTTCGGGGCGATGGGCATCCGGCAGGACGAATTTGTTCCACCGACAGGCCCCACGCTGGAGCCCGTTTCGCTGTTCGTGGGGCGCGCAACCATGGACGTGCTGACTCAATCCAGCATCGGTGTCATTGCCACTTCCGGCAACCCGCAAGACGTCCTCGACAACTCCCTGGTGGGCGCTGACTTTCAGTACAACAACAACCGGCTGCCGTGGGGACGGCCCGTCAGCGGCGAGGTGTGGTACCAGCGAACCGACACCGAAACCCGCGAGGGCGATGATGCGGCAATGGGCTTCGGTTTCCGGGTCCCTCCAAGCACCGGACTGCGCGGTGCCTTCACCTACAAGGAGGTCGGCCGCAATTTCTTTCCCGCGATGGGCTTCGTCAGCCGCGCCGGCATCCGCGACAAATGGGCAGGTATGGGCTACGTGTGGCGCTTCGCGGACAGCACGATCATCTCGACCAACACCGAAGTCGACGTCCTGCAGGTCAGCGATATCGATACCCGCGAGCGGCTGACGGAGGTATTCGCGGTCCGGCAGGAAACGGAAACACAGGGTCGCGACCTGCTCAAGCTGTTTTTCCTCGACACCAAGGACCGGCTGATCTTGCCCTTTACGATCTACTCGACTCCCGGCAGGCAGGTGGTGGTTCCTGTGGGGGATTACCGGTTTGCCGAATACGGCTTCGATATCGAGACCGGGGCGCAGCGGCGCTATTCGGGCAAGGTGAACTTCCGCACCGGCGAGTTCTACGACGGCGACCGGCTCAACGCCGGCGGCGAATTCACCTGGAAGCCCTCCCGTCACTTCCTGCTCACCGCCGCGTACGACTGGAACCGCATCGAACTGCCGTATGGCGAATTCATTACGCGGCTGACCCGGCTCACCGCCGAAGTGGCGTTCTCCTCGCGCATCAACTGGATCAACCTCGTGCAGTACGACGATGTGTCCGAGGTGTTCGGCTGGCACAGCCGGCTCCAGTGGATTCCGCGCGCCGGGCAGGAGTTCTTCCTCGTCCTCAACCGCAGCTTCGAGGATTTCAACAAGGACAACTCGTTCCACTCGGTGACTTCCGAGCTGACGGCCAAGGCGTCCTACACCTTCCGCTTTTGAGCAAACCGGCTGTCCAGGGGCCGGGACCGTGTCGCGTTTACAACATCGCGGTTGTTCACCCGAACATGAACAACCTTTAATGTAGATCGCGAGTCTGCGGCATTGGCAGGAACGGGCTGGTTGGGTAGCTTGCGGCGGTACCCGAAAGCAGCCTGCGGACATGCCCCCATGACAATGACTCACGAAGCCTGGATCGACGCCGCAGGCCATCTGGCGGGAGTGCACTGGCATATCCAGACTGCCGGCATTCACGAGCTGCAGGAACGCATGAACACGGCGCGCTACCTGCTCGAGGACCAGCGCACGCCCTCTGCCGCGGCCCGCAAGCTCGTGGAGATCAGCGAAATCCTGACGCAGGACCCGGCTCTTTCCGCCCGGCTGGCGGTCCACGAGACGTCGCGCTCCCGGCACCCGAAGGTACTGATCCGCCTGTCCCAGCTGGCGGCAGAGTGGTCGCAGTACCGCTTCGTCGAGAACGCACCGAAGGCCGACCCGGCCGCCTCCTGGCAGGCCCGCTCTGCCTGAGGCTGAGCTTCAGGCTCCCCCCGGATTCGGATCGCGCCACGCCCGCTCGAACGGCAGGCGCCACGCGTGCGGTGCCACCAGCTGGTGAATCGCATTCGGCCCCCAGGAACCCACGGAGTAGGAACGGACGGGCGGTGGGGCCTCCAGCAGCGGTGTCGAGACCTCCCAGAGACGCTCGATGCCCTCGGCGGTCGTGAACAGCGTGTGGTCGCCGCGCATCGCATCCAGGATCAGGCGCTCATACGCTTCGAGCACATCGCCGATCAACCCCGTGTCATGCATCGCGAACTGCAGGCTCAGCTTGTCGAGTTTCATGCCTGGCCCCGGCCGCTTGCCATAGAACGACAGCGACATTTTCGAAGCATCCGCCAGATCGAATGTCAGGTGATCCGGGCCGCGCGAGCCAATCCCCGAACCCGGCGGGAACATGCTCTTGGGGGGTTCGCGGAATGCGATGGAGATGATGCGCTGGCCTTCGGCCAGGCGTTTGCCGGTGCGCAGGTAAAAGGGCACGCCCGCCCACCGCCAGTTGTCGATCGAACATTTGAGCGCGATGAAGGTTTCGGTATCGGATTCCGGGCTCACGCCTTCCTCCGCGCGATAGCCGAGGTACTGGCCCCGCACCACTTCGCCGGGCTTGAGCGGCAGCAGGCTGCGGAACACCTTGTTCTTCTCCTCGCTGATCGGCTTGGGCTCAAGCGAAGTGGGGGCTTCCATCGCCATGAACGCGAGGATCTGGAACAGGTGCGTGACCACCATGTCGCGGAAGGCGCCGGTCGCCTCATAGAACCCGGCCCGCGAGCCGAGGCTCAGTTTCTCCGGCACATCGATCTGCACATGGTCGATGAAGTTGCGGTTCCAGATCGGTTCGAACAGGCCATTGGCAAAGCGGAACGCGAGGATGTTCTGCGCGGGTTCCTTGCCGAGGAAGTGGTCGATGCGGAAGATCTGCTCCTCGCTGAAGACTTCGTGCAGCTTCGCATTCAGCGAAACGGCACTCGCCAGATCCGTGCCGAAGGGCTTCTCCATGATGATGCGCGAGTGTTCGACGAGGCCGGCTTCGCCCAGCATGCGGACGGCAGGGAGAGCGGCGTTCGGCGGGACGCTGAGGTAGTGCAGCCGCCGGCTTTCTCCTGCAAAAGTGCGTTCTGCCGTTGCAACCGCTGCCTTGACGGCCGCGGCGCCCGCAGACAGCGGCACATAGTCCAGCGTCGCGGCAAAGGCGCTCCAGTCCGCATCGCTGACCTTGCGCGACGAGAATTCATCGAGCGCGGCCCGCGCCACGGCCCTGAAACCCTCTGCATCCAAGCTGTCGAGCGAAACGCCGATGATCCGGCAGCCCGGAATGAAGCCGGCGCTCGAGAGGTGGAACAGTCCAGGGAGCAGCTTGCGGCGGGCGAGGTCGCCGGTGGCTCCCACGAGCACGACCACCTGCGGATACCTGGGACCTACACCGGGAGGGATCTTGGCCACGATGCACAGCCTCATGGAGGTTACGAAGATTGCAGGGCAATGTTGGTGCGCAAGACGCAGCGAAGGCGCAGCGACGCGTCAATCCTGCCACTCGGCACCGGAAGTATGCAAAATGGAGGCCACTGTCTTCGCAAGAGCGATTGAAGAACGATGAAGCTCCTGACCCGGACCCTGCTCGATGACCTTGCTGCACAAGCCGCTGCTGCACCTCGTGGCCGCGCGCACCACAACATCCATGCCACGTCCGCGGATCCGGTGCAGCGATTCTTCGTGGCCGCCGATACCCGCACGTATATCCGGCCTCATCGGCACCTCGTTCGCGGCGAGCTCGGGGTCGCACTGCGAGGCGCGTTCGACCTCTTGACCTTCGATGCAGCTGGGGTGTTGCTCGTGCGCACGCCGTTCGGTGAGGGTTTCCCGGCCTTTGCGTACGAGGCCGAACTCCTGACATGGCATACGCTCGTTGCCCGTGTCGACGGCTCCGTGTTCCTCGAGATCAAGCAGGGTCCCTACGATCCGGCCATCGCGGCGGAGTTCGCGCCGTGGGCGCCGCCGGAAGGGGATGCCGCAGTCCCGGCAATCAGGCAGTGGCTGCAGAACGCGCCGATCGGTGTCCGGTTTGCCGGCTGATCAGGCTCTGCGCGAATTGTTCCCCGGCAAGGCAGTGACATGATTGCAGCGTCTCGCTGGTCAGTTTCCCGCATGGCGCCACTGCTGGCGCTGCTCGCGGCGTGCGCTCCTGCTGCTCCTCCCGCTCCGCAACCGTTGACCGAGTCCCGCCTCGCCATGGGCTCGGAGCTGCGCCTCACCGCCTGGACGAGCGACGAAGGGGCAACTCGTGCTGCATTCGCGGAGGTATTCGCCGATTTCGAGAAGCTCGAAGGCCTCATGAGTACCTGGCGAGCGGGCAGCGATGTGCTGCGGTTGAACGCCGCCGCCGGCGGCGAACCTGTCCCGGTCAGCCCGGAGGTCATCGAGGTCCTGCAACTGGCTTCGGGCTACAGCGAACTGGGCAACGGCAAGTTCGACATCACGTTCGGCGCGCTCTCGGGTCTGTGGAAGTTCGACCATGACCAGGACAACGTCATCCCGGACAGCGAGGCGGTCCGCGCACGCCTGCCGCTGATTGCGTGGGAGGACGTCGAGGTTCATGCGCAGGCGGGCACTGCAAGGTTGCGGCGTCCCGGGATGAGCGTGCATCTGGGCGGCATCGGCAAAGGGTATGCGGTGGATCGCGGGGCCGCGATCCTGCGCCGGCACGGCGTACGGAATTTCCTGATCAAGGCAGGCGGGGACCTGTATGTGGGCGGGCACCCCGAAGGACGTCCCTGGCGAGTTGCCGTGCAGGATCCACGTGGTGCTCCGGATGAGCCTTTCGCCTATGTGGACCTGACCGATGCCACCTTCAGTACGTCAGGCGACTACGAGCGCTTCTTCCTGCGTGACGGGCGGCGGTATCATCACATCCTCGATCCGGATACCGGCATGCCCGCGATGGCGAGCCGCAGCGTGACCATCCTCGCGCGCCGCGCCGTGGAAGCCGACGCGCTTGGCAAGATCGTGTTCATTCTCGGGCCTGAAGCCGGCATGGCACTGATCGAACGGTTGCCGGACGTGGAAGGCGTCATCGTCGGCGCCCGCAACGAAGTGGTGATTTCGTCCGGTCTCAAGGACCGCCTGACGATCCTGCATCCGCCTGTCGACGCGCCATGATGCGGGCCTTCTTCGCGACCAGCAGCCAGTGCGGGCACTTCGCCTTGTTGTCGTAGAGGATTTCGCAGTCGTCGCAGCGCACGCATTCGGACTTGATGATCTGCCGCTTGCGGATTGCGCCCCACTCGCAGGTCTTCTCGCACAACTGGCAGTGGCTGCATTCGGACCAGCGCTTGATCCTGAAAACGGTGAGGCTGGAGAGCAGCCCCAGCGCCGCACCGAGCGGACACAGGAACCGGCAGTAGAGATTGCGCACGAACACGCTCGCCACCAGCAATACGCCCAGCGCGATCCACAGTGGTGTCGACGCCTCGAAGGTAAACATCCAGAACGGCTCGATGTAGCGATAAAAGCCGATTTCCTGCGTCAGGAAGTAGTAGCCGATTGCGCCGACAAGGATGCCGTACTTGATGTAGCTGGCTCGACGCTCCAGTACCGGAGGAATGTCGACCCGGAGGCGGGCGGGCACGACGGCGTCGATGAGTTGCGTCAGGGCGCCGAAGGCACAGATGCGTCCGCAGTAAAGCCGCCCCCAGAGAATCGTGGTGACGACGGTAAAGATCGCGAACGCATACCAGGCCATGCTGTACGAGAACACGGGCAGGTTGCCTGACAGCGTGCCGAAGATGTTGACGATCGAAATCAGCTGGCTCTTGTAGAACCCCATGTACAGGACGGACGCGACGAGCGTGACGTACTTGAGCGGGATGCTCTTGCGCAGGAAGCTCACCATCGCGAGCGTTGCGAACGCAGCGAACAGGCCGATGTCGAGCGCCTGGTCACGGAACTGATCGAGCAGCGTGGGCTCGGCTTCCGCGAGTTCCTCGAACCCCCACGGATCTGCAGGCACCGCTCCCTGCGCAGAGGCGGCCGTCACCAGCATTGCTGCTGCAAGCAGGCAACACGTCACCAGGAGCCTGCGCAACGCTGTCCCGCGTTGCAGGGATCGCAGCAGCGCCCGCATCACTGCTGCTTCGGCGGGGCGAGGAGCTCGCGCGCAATGCGCCGCGAGCTGTTGCGTACGGCGCGGCTGGCGCTGGTGACGGTGATCGTTGCCCGCGAGATCGCGTCGATGTCGGCACCGACCTTGAAGGGATCGCGAATGTTCTTGCCCTTGAACTGCGCGGCGAACTCCGGTGGATCCACCGAGAAATCACCATAGGGCTCCCGGTGATCGACGACGAGGAGGCCTTTGAGTATGCCCGTCGTATCCATGCCGACCAGCATCTTGATCGGACCGTCGTAACCGCGTTCCAGCGGTTCGACTTCCGTGGTCCACCACGCGAGGCCGAGCAGCGCGGGCTCCTGGCCGGCCGCCGCGGGGCCATAGGCCTTGAAGTGCGCAGGGTTGCCTTCCTTCGCGGAAAAGCGCGCGGCATCGGGAAAAACGCGTTTGAGCTGCGCCTGCAGGGCGGGATCCGCCTGCTGACCTGAAACCATCGCGATACCGGACACGCTCAAGGCGGCGACTAGCAGGAACTTGCGCAATCTGGATACTCCATGGGTGCGGACAGATCATGAGGGCCGCGATTGTGCCGGGTCAATGCCGGGCTGCCTGCGCAAGGCCGGACAAGATGGAAATGTGTTACTAATTGCCGCATGAGAAAAACACTCGTCTTCCCGCTCGCCGTGCTCGCCACCATTGCCGCGGTCCGCTCGCCTGATGCCGGTGCGCAGGCTGGCACCTTCCAGCAACAGCTCGCCCTGCAACAGCGGCTGCAGGCGGCGACCCGTCTCGAATGCCACTTTTCGACTGTCGCCTCAGGCACCTGGGAAGGCGGCGCAGCGAAAGTGGAAGCGCGCGCCGGTGAGTTCAAGGTGTCCTTCACCGAGGTCAACGTCGATGAGGGCACTGCCGATGCAGACAGCCAGTTCGGGCCATCGTTCATCGCCGTGCGGTACTCGAATGGGTACCTGCACCTGATGCAGGCCTTCAGTTCCGGGCCGCTCTACACAACGACGGTTCTCGCGCGTGAAACCGCAGGGGGCCGGATGATGGCGATCCACACGCGCCACGAATACACCCCCGCGAGCGTTCCCGGGTTCACCTCCCGTCCCGAGATCTATCTCGGCGAATGTACCGTCGGGGTTCCGGCACCCTGAACTCCGATCCGTGTTTCTGCTGCGGCACGGCATCTCAGGGCCGGATCGTTCCTTTTTTTTTGCAGTGTGTGGTTTTTCTCTCCCGCATCGTCTAACTGAACGACCGATGTAACTCCCGGGGGATGCCATGAGGGGGATGGAGCAGGTCCGCTGGACCGCACTCGCCGCGTTGTTCCTGGCGACAGGAACCAACGCTTCGCCGCTGGCGGATGCTGCTGAGCAACAAAAGTGGTCAGAGGTTCGCGAGCTCGCGCGTTCCGCCTCGGAAATCAATGCGCCCCAGGCAGACGGAGCCAATGCCCTGCTCTGGGCTGCCCATCACGACAGTCTTGCCACCGTGACGCTGCTCCTCGAACGGGGTGCCGAACCCGACGTGGCCAACCGGTATGGCATCACTCCCCTCGCGGAGGCCGCCCTCAATGGCAATGCCGCAATGGTCGAGCGCCTGCTCGCAGTGGGCGCTGACCCGAACAAGACGCCCCTCGGCGGCGATACGCCCCTGATGCTCGCTGCGCGCAGTGGCAATGCAACGTCAGTGAAGCTGCTGCTGGAAAAGAGTGCTGCAGTCGACGTTCGCGAAACATGGCATGGGGAAACGGCGTTGATGTGGGCTGCGGGCGAGAACCATCCCGACGTGGTCCGCCTGCTGGTCAAGGCGGGAGCCGACGTCAATGCGGTCTCGACGACCTTCGACTGGAAGGGCATCAAGCATGGCGGGGTTGAGTCGCAGCTTCCGATGGGGGGGCTCACGGCCCTGATGCACGCCGCCCGGCAGAATTCGATCGAGGCTGCCATTGCCCTGCTCGAACTCGGTGCCAATCCGGATCTCAAGGATCCCCAGGGAATCAGCACGCTCCGGATCGCCATCAGCAATGCACACCTGGATCTCGCCCATGAATTGCTGAAAGGCGGGGCCGACCCCGATGAGGGGGCTCTGGTCGACGCGGTCAAGGTGCGCACCACGACGATCATGCGGGCGGCGACCAATCGCACGAACAAGCTCGCGCCAATCGATCTCATCAACGCGCTGCTCGCGCACGGGGCGCAGGCGGATTCGCTGGCTGCCGTGGCGATGCCGAAGAAGGACGCCTTCGAGGTGGGTAGCAGGGCCGGGGTTTCGCCGTCCGAAACCGCCTTGTTCCTCGCGGCATCTGCCAACGACATGGAGCTCATGCAGCTCATGGTGGAGCACGGCGCCAACGTCAATCATGCGAACAAGGATGGCATCACGGTCCTCATGACTTCGCTTGGCATCCGGGTGAAGCGGGCAAATGGTGCCACTCCGCCGCCTGCGCTGCCAATGGCAAGGCGGTTGCAGGCCGCCACCTGGCTGCTCGATCGTGGCAGCGCCGTGAATGCTGCCGACACGAAAGGCATTACCGCGCTGCATGCCATTGCCGAGATGGGCGAAGACCCGCTGGTCCAGTTCCTCGTCGATCGGGGCGCGCGGCTCGACGCCAAGGACTCGAGCAACCGCATGGTGCTCGACATGGCGAAAGGGGTTCCGCCGTTGCCAGCCCCCGGCGCCATCGCCGCGCCGCCCGATCCGCGGACGCTGGCCCAGCCCAGCGAAAGCACCATCGCCCTGGTGCGCACGCTCATGGCCAGTGCGAAGGTCCGCGAAGTGCCCTATGTCGTGCCCGTGGCGCAGGAAGCGAAAGCTCCGGCGCCCGTTCCTGCTGCAACCGTGGTGCCAGGCGGCGAGCGGAAGCAGGTCATCGCGATCATTCCCCAAAGCTGATCGACCACAACTGATGCGCACCCTGACTGCTGCAACGTTCGTGATCGCTACCAGCTGGATTCTGCCGGTGCTGGCGGCGGAAAACGACGAGCAGTGGGCGATGCTCGACCAGTACTGCGTTCGCTGCCACAACGACATCGAGTTCAAGGGCAACGTCTCCTTCGAGTCGCTTGATCCGGCAGACATGCCGGCCAACGCGAGGACCTGGGAAGCGATCGCGAAGAAAGTGCGCGCGGGGATGATGCCGCCGCGCGACGTGGAGCGGCCCGATCCGCACCGTGCGACTGCCTTCGTGACGTCGGTCGAGACTTCGCTCGACCGGATCGCTCGCCGCAACCCCAATCCGGGGGCGCCGGTCCTGCATCGGCTGAACCGCACCGAGTACGCCAACGCCATCCGCGATGTGCTCGGTCTTGAGATCGATCCGGCAGCGCTGTTGCCGCCCGACGATTCTTCTGGCGGCTTCGACAACATGGCCCAGGGCCTGACGCTGTCTCCCGCACTGCTCGAAGGCTATCTGTCTGCATCCGCCAAGGTGGCCGCGATGGCCGTCGGCGACCCGCAGCTCCGGCCGCAGCTTGCCACGTACCGGCCGGCGGCGGATGCATCCCAGGACACGCAGATCGCCGGTGCGCCCCTGGGCACGATGGGCGGCATTGCCTTCGAGCACTACTTCCCGCTGGACGGTGAGTACTCCTTCGAGCCGAAGCTCTATCGCGGTATCCTGGCGATGGTGAAGGGGCTCGAGTTTCCGCATGCGCTCGAGGTCACCATCGACAAGCAGCGGGTGCACCTCGTCGAGTTCGGCGGCCACGAGGACAACCTCAAGTCACACGCCAACGCCTACGCCACGGCGGAGGAAATCGATGCCCGCCTCACGTTCCGTGCGCAGGTGAAGGCAGGGCCCCACAGGGTGGCCGTGGCGTTCCTGCGCAAGCCGCTCGTGCAGTCGGCCGAGGTCTGGCAGCAGTACCACCGCACGGCCATCGACAGCAACGAAGACAAGGGCGTTCCGCACCTGGACAAAGTGAATGTGGTCGGGCCCTTCAATGCTCAGGGTTCCGGGGATACACCGAGCCGGCGAGCGATCTTCACCTGCCAGCCCGCAACCCCGGGTGATGAAGCGGCCTGCGCGACCCGGATCCTCTCCACCGTCGCGCGCCGCGCGTGGCGGCGGCCCGTCGAGAAGGCGGAACTGGCCGAACTCAATGCCTTCTTTGCCCTGGGTCGTGAAGGCGGCACGTTCGATACCGGTATCGAGACGGCGATCCGGCGCGTCATCTCGGGGCCCGAGTTCGTGTTTCGCGTGGAAGCCGATCCGCCGCGCCTCGCGCCCGGAACGCCGTACCGCATCGGCGACATCGAGCTGGCATCGCGCCTGTCGTTTTTCCTCTGGAGCACGGTGCCGGATGAAGAGCTGATCGCTCTCGCGGCAAAGGGCCGACTGCGCAAGCCGGAGGTGCTCGAGGCCCAGGTGCGGCGCATGCTCGCCGATCCCAAAGCCGAAACGCTGGTCACCAACTTCGCCTCGCAGTGGCTCACCTTGAGGAACCTGCGGGGGACGATTCCCGACCCGGCCCTTTTTCCGGACTTTGACAACAACCTGCGCGAAGCCTTCATTCGTGAAACCGAAATGCTGGTTCAGAGCGTCATTGCCGAGGACCGCAACGTCGTCGACCTGCTGGATGCGGACTACACGTTCGTCAACGAAAGACTGGCCAAGCATTACGGTATCCCGGGTGTGTATGGCAGCCGCTTCCGGCGTGTACCCGTGCCGGACGATGCGCGCCGCGGGTTGCTGGGCCACGGCAGCATCCTCACGCTGACTTCGGTTGCGACGCGTACGTCGGCGGTCACCCGCGGCAAGTGGGTGCTCACCAATCTGCTCGCGAGCGAGCCCCCGCCACCGCCACCCAATGTGCCTGCGCTCGAGCAGAGTGCGGGCGCCACGCCGACCACGCTTCGCGAACAGCTCTCGGCCCACCGTGCGGATCCCACCTGTGCGGGTTGCCACAAGGTGATGGACCCGATCGGCTTCTCGCTGGAGAACTTCGATGCTGTAGGGCGCTGGCGGGAGCAGGACCAGGGCATTGCCATCGACGCTTCCGATGTGATGTTCGACGGCACGCAGATCACGGGGGCACCGGGCCTGCGCAGGTTCCTGCTCGACAATGAGGAGCTCTTTGTCCGCGCGATGACGGAGAAGATGCTGACGTTTGCGCTGGGCCGCGCGGTCGACTACTACGACATGCCGGCGATCCGGAGGATACTCAAGGATGCCTCGAGCCAGCAGAACCGCTTTTCCGCGCTGGTGCTCGGCATCGTCAACAGCGAACCGTTCCTGATGAGAACCACTGCGAGGCCTGCCGGCGACGTTCCCGTGACGGCGCAGGCGGACCAACAGCCTTGAGCGAATCGAATCCACTGTCCAAAAACTGAAGCACTGGCGAAACGAGGGTCCCACCATGTTCATCACGAAGAAGCACCTCGATCGACGCACCTTTCTCCGCGGCATGGCGGGTGCGGGTATGGCGCTACCCTTACTCGATGCCATGATCCCGGCGGCTGTTGCGGATGCATTTGCCGCCAGGCCGCAGCTGCGAACCGCCTTCGTTTATACGCCGCATGGCGTCATCCTGAGCGAATGGGTACCGAAGACGACAGGAGCGGGGTATGCGGGGACGCCGATCCTGGCGCCGCTGGAGAAATTCCGCGACCGTTACCTGGTCGTCAGCAATCTCGCGCTGAATCCGAAGAACACGGCTGGCTCGGGTCACGCGAGCGCCAGTGCCACCTGGCTCAGCTCGGCGGTCGCCAAGGACACCCGGGGCGCGGACGTGCAGGCGGGCACGACCATCGACCAGATGATCGCGCAGAAAATCGGCCGCGACACGCCCCTGCCTTCGCTTGAACTCGGCATCGAGGACACCTCGAACATGGTGGGGGTGTGCGACGGCACCAGCAGCTGCGGCTATCTCAACACCGTGTCGTGGCGCTCGCCGACCACGCCGCTGCCCATGGAAATCAACCCGCGGGTGGTGTTCGAGAAGATGTTCGGTGACGGCAGCTCACCCGAGCAGCGTGCTGCGCGCGCGCGGACGGATCGCAGTCTGCTCGACTCGGTGACGAAAGCCGCGGCGACCCTGCAGCGCGAGCTGGGCGGGGCGGACCGGGCCCGCGTCAGCGACTACCTCGAGAACGTGCGCGAGGTGGAACGTCGTATCGCCAACCTCGAGAGTCGCACCGCCGACGTCCGGCTGGACATCCCCGATGCGCCGGTCGAGATCCCGCAGGTCTACGAAGACCACGTGAACCTGATGTTCGACCTGCAGTTGCTGGCTTTCCAGACGGACATGACCCGCGTGTCGACGTTCATGATGTCGCGCGAGCTCAACAATCGCACCTATCCGCAGATCGGTGTTTCCGACCAGCATCATTCGATTTCGCATCACGGCCACAAGCCCGAGAAGGTGGCGCAGCACGCGAAGATCAACACCTACCACGTAGGCCTGTTTGCCGGCTTCCTGGAGAAACTCCAGAACACACGGGATGGCGAGGGCAGCCTGCTCGACCACACGATGCTGCTGTACGGGAGCGGCATGGGCGAGGGCAACGTGCACAGCCACGATCCCATCTCGAACCTGCTGGTCGGGGGAGCGACCGGGCGCATCAAGGGCGGCCGGCATATCGGGATGCCGAAGAGCACGCCGATGGCCAATCTGCTGCTGTCGATGCTCCATGTGGCAGACGTGGAAGCCGAGACCATCGGCGACAGCACGGGCGCCTTGTCCATCTAGTCCGTTCTTCAGCCCCGCTTCCCCAAAGGAAGCGGGGCTTTCATACTCCCACCATGAAAACAGCGACCCGTTCGATCTGTAGCCTGTCTCCGTCGCTCGCAGCGATGCTGCTGTTGTCACAGGCGGTGGATGGGGCAGCGCCTGCGGGGTTGCGGCAGGAAGTGGAAGTCCTGGAAGCCGGTCCCACGCGGATCGAGCAGGTCAAGGACGGGCTGTACGTCATCCGCGGGCCCTTCCTCCCCTGTACCACGCGCGGCTGCCGGCCAGGCGGCCCCGACGATGGCCTCATTCACGAGCCCGGTGACGTCGCAGTCCGGATGACGCCGGAAGGGCTCATCCTCATCGACGACAAGTACCCGGAGAACGTCAACGATGTGCTCACGCTCATCCGCGGCGTTACATCGCTGCCCGTCCGGTATGTGCTGAACAGTCACCATCATGGCGACCATGTCAGCGGCAACGCCACGTTGCGGGCACTCGGCATCGATGTGATCGGACATCGGAACATCCGCGAGAACTTCCTCAAGCTCAACCAGCCCGGCGCGCCCAACATCGTTTTCGCCGACGAGGCTGCGATTCATCTCGGTGGCGTTGAAGTCAGGTTGCTGCACCTGGGTCGAGGCCACACCAATGGCGACACGATCCTCTACTTTCCCGACCTCAAGACCGTGCACATGGGCGATCTCGTCATCGACGGCATGCCGGTGATCGACTACCGGGGCGGGGGCAGCGCAATCGAGTTCGTGCGCACCATTGAACGGCTGCTGGCGATCGATTTCGACACGGCCATTCCCGGGCATGGCCGGATCATGAACAGGGCGGACGTGGAAGCCTACAAAGTGCGTTTCGACACGATGAACCAGCGGATGCGCGCGCTGGCGAAGCAAGGGGTTCGCAAGGAACAGCTGCAGACCCTGGAGCAGGTCCGGGCATCGCTGCGCCTCGCAGACCTCGGTTGGGACAACTCCGTGAGCACCACTGCTTTCATGACGGGCATCGGCGCCTACTACGACGAAATGGCCGCCGCCCCGTAATCCTCAGCCTTTCAGGACCTCACCCCCGCGTGCCGGGTGGATGGAGCGGGATGAAAGAGCGGCGGCGAACCAGGGGCTGCGGAGGACCTGGTGCTCGATGAGGCGGGCGGGGCCGATGGGGTCATCGGCGGGCGCGCTGGAGGCGACGTGGAGCATGAGGGCGTCGCCGGGTCGGGCTTCGCTCAGCCAGTGTTCGAGGCGCTGTTTGTACCCGGCTTCGGACAGATCGAAGTTGTAGCTGCCGAGCAGCCGGGTCGTCTGCCTCAGGCCGGCCGCAGTCGCTTTGCGAGCGAGAGGCGCTGCGCCAAGCTGGCGGATGACGAACCCTTTGAGGCCATGCCCCGCGGGCGGGTTGCTGACTCGGATCCACGGCAGTACGCGATACCGGCGTTGCAGTTCCTCCAGCAACGCGTCCCGGACCTGGGGCAACTGATGGACGTGCTGATGGCCATCGATGTAATCGGGTGGCGTCCCGAGCGCGTTCTCGAAGGCATCGAACTGCCTTGCGATCCGGGTCCGCACGGTTCGGGGATCCAGTTGCCGCACGGCACTCCTGTAGATTAGCCGGCGCAGTGATTGTGCGCCGTCGAACTCGGTGAAATCGACGTGCAGGCCGATATCCATCTGCTGGCGAACCGGTGCCGTGATGCCCCGCGCTGCCGTTGCCCATCGCGGACTCAAGACCAGGCAGGAGGTTGCGGTCACATACCCCGATGCACCGAACTCCAGCACCGCGGCATCGATGCCGGCATGCATGCCGAAATCATCAACGGTCAGGATGAGTGGAGTCATGGGTGGCGGGATGGCGGCGGGAGAACACCCAGGCGCGGCTCAAGGCGTAGGTAATGAGCGCGACGACGAGCAGCA
>JANNNQ010000195.1:0-20795 GCA_031398625.1 Pseudomonadota bacterium | reverse complement strand
CGGCGGCGTTTGACAGCTTTGACCATCCGCACATCATGCCAACTTTCTGTCCGTTCTCAATGTGCCTCAGACCCTATGAAAATAGCGCTCACATCGTGATCAGAGCGCTTTTTTTACCCACACCAAATCACGAAGACCCATTTTTCGACGGGATCTCGATCCCTGTTTTCTCGGTCTCGCCCAAACTCATGAACGACAGCAAGCGCGCTATAGGGCGAATGGTGCCAGCGTTCGGTATTTCGGTTTTTTCCCGCGATCCGATTCGCCGCCCTGCCTGGAAGCTCCCGCCCCTAAGCCAGTTCGCCCGGCGCAACACCCGTCCCATAACCGAAATACCGAACACCGGCACCGAGGGTCCCCATATCAGGTTTGCCCCATTTCTTCCCGGATTCCTCGCCGTGCATTTCGGGCAGTCATTGCGCACTAATGAACCCATCAAGTCAGCCGGCAAGCGGGCGAGGCCCCTCATTCCCACTCAATTGTTCCGCAGCATCGTAAGTCCGCGCCGCCGCTACAGTTCCTGAAATCGCTCGACAACTTTACCGTCAGCTTGACCGTCATGACATCCCGCTTGGTGACGCAGTATGCCGATAGAGCACGAAAGGCGAACCATCAGTGAACACTCTCGAACCCGGCAACCAAAGCATCGGCCTGCTCTGCAAACTTCCTGGCATTGTCATTTCGCAACTGCAGCAGATTCTGCAGCTTCCAGTGTACGCCGGGAAGATGCTCAAGGTGCGCGATGCCGAGCGCTGACCATTCTGGCTCCGCGCGAACGAGTGACAGCAGAAACCGGCGCTCGTCATCGTCCAGTTCCCGCTGGATCTGCCTCACCAGCCTCTCCCTTGTCGCGATCAAGGCGTCCAGAGGTATGGGATCCTCCGTCATTCCCTGAAAGTTGTGTGCGTGGTCGTGCCGGATGTCGCGTAGCTGGGGGAACAGCAACTCATGGATCGGTCTCTTGCCGCAGGCCAGATAGACGACGAATGCGCGGCGGATACCGGGCGTGATGCCTTGGTGCTCGTAAAGCTTCAGCACATCGAACAGGTCGCGCGGATGCTGGCGATCGAGCGCCGCGCAGAGCTTGCCGCCGTACAGATCCTCCAGCGACACCATCGGCAGTTACACATCGGCGAGCAACTGGTTGCGGGCGGCTGCCACGAGTGAAACCCGGTGCACCGGATGCACGGTCCCGCGCATCACGAAGTTGACTTCAACCTTGACCTCGATCCGGTCGCGGCGAACCAGCAGCTTGGTTTCGCCTGCCTCCGCCTCCGGAATGTGTGTCTGGAATCCACGCCGGACCAATCTCCCGGCTGTTTCGCGGATCGCCGCATTGATGCGCGCCAGCGCTTGGTCGCGCGGCAGCGTGTGATCGGGGAATACAAGGTCGAGATCCACGGACAGCCGTGGCATGTCGCGTACGAAGAGGTTGATGGCCGTACCACCCTTCAGCGCGAAGGTGTCGTCGACGAGTACCAGCGGCGCGACCTGCGCCATCATCCTCGCAGTCTGGAGATAGACCGGGTTCATGGCTTGAGTACCAGCAGCCCTTCCGCGGACCGCGACACCCACGGTCGATCGCTGCCTTTAGGCAGCGTGGCCGGATCCAGCTTGCTCATCCAGGGTAACGAGCCCTCCCGACCCAGCAGCAGACACAGCCGGACCGTCTTGATGCTAGCGCAGTGCTGCAGAAGCTCGCGCAGCACATCTGCGCGCAGGTTGTAGGTGCTTTCGACCAGCTCGCGGGCTTCCTGCAGCGTCTGCCGCACGCCTACTTCGCTCAGCAGTTCCAGCAATGCCCGCTCCGGCACGGAGACCAGTGGGGCTCCGCTCCGCTGCTCGAACGGGCCAACCTGCAGAAGCGCATCGGGACGCTCATCGAATAGCCGCTTGCGGTGGTACTCGGCCGGAAACCGGTCTGTGAACCACGCGGGCAGGCGACCAGCCGTACAGCCGTACAGCTGCAATACCGGCTGCAGCGCCACGTACTGACGCAGTCCATGCCAGTCGAGCGCCGACTTGCCTCCCACGTGCAGCCCTCTGAGCTTGCGTTGCAGAAGCAGCAGACTGGGGTGCAGCGTGGGCGGATCGTTTGGCCTGCAGAACACGCCGCGCGCCAGACGCGTGAGCCAGCCGGCGCGGGCGTAGTGAACCGCAAGGTCCGCGGAGATGCCCATAGCAGCCAGGTCTTCGGACGCCAGCGGTGCACCAGGCGCCAGCCTGGTGTAGAGCGTATTTAGCCTGCTTGCCTTGGTCGTAATCATGCTACGACTATTACAACTTTTTCAATTTTAAGTCAATTTACTCTGGTTATATTTGTCGTAGTTTAACTACGTTAATGTAATCTATTTCAAATTCTAGCGGATAGCGGATGGGAAGTTCAACCCACCTGCCCCGCCGGAATCTATTCGCAACGGGCCTGTCGCGCTCAGAACAGCTACGATCGCTTGAAAGTCGGCATCGCGGCACATCGTTTGGCGCGTCCGCCAGCTTCCGGGACCTACAATCCAACATTTACTCAGGTCTGATCGGCGCCACAGGATGACCAGCCCCTCCCTGCACCCCTCCGCTGCTGTCCTCTTCAGTCATGTGATAGCGGAGAACAGCCCGCACTACCGTGCCATCCTCGACGTGTTCGCCACAGCCAAACGCCAGTTCCGCCTGCACCTTCGCCCCGACGATGTGCTCGTCGAAGCCCGCTGGCCCGATGCTCCGCCGTCCCTCGAAGCCGTTCAGCACGCGCTGAGCCAGCTCGTCGAGTGGGGAAACCTGCAGGCTCAGCCCGACACCGCACGCGTTTCCACCATCGAAGACTTCTACCGCAAACGCCTGCTCTACCGAATGACTGTCGGCGGCGAAGCGGTCGAAGCAGGACTGCAGGCATTTAGTGAGACGCTCGCGAGACGTGCCGAGCTGCAATCCGTCGCTCTTGATGATATTCGCGCGAGGCTGATTTCCATCCGTGAGCTCCTGAACGAGTCGCCGCCCGACTCCGCCAAGGTCCACGGCGCGCTCCGGGATCTCGTACACATCTTCGCCGGCCTATCGAACAACGCCGAGGCGTTCATGGCCGGGCTGGCGCGCACGATTGAGCTGCAGCGAGCGGAAATCTCAGCGGTGATGGGTTTCAAGACCCGTCTCATCGATTATTTGCAGCGCTTCATCGGCGATCTCGTTACGCGTTCCAGCCAGATTGCCGAGCTACTGTTGGATCTCGCCCCTGCGGAGCCGTCGCTTCTGCGGCTTGCAGCCGAACGTGACGCGCGCAACGCGGTGCCAGACGATGCTGACGCGAGTGAAGAAACCCTGCGCATACGGCTGGATTCGTGGACCGAGCGCTGGGAAGGACTGAAGCTCTGGTTTCTATCCAATGGCAGGGAGCGCTCGCAGGCAGATCTGCTTCGCGCGAGCGCCCTTTCCGCCATTCCCCGCCTGCTGCAAGCGGTTTCGCTCTTGCACGAGCGCCGTGCGGGGCGCAGCGATCGAGCGGCAGACTTCCGGCGCCTGGCGCTCTGGTTTACGGAAGCGCCGACAGACGCTCATGCGCACAGGCTGTGGCGCGCAGCGTTCGCGCTGTCGCCCGCCCGGCATCTGGCGCTTGCCATCACCAACGAAAAGATCAGCGCGAATACGCCGTGGCGTTCCGCTCCCGGAATCGCGGTGCTGCCGAAGCTTCGCGAGCAGGGGGTGCTGCCGACACGCGGCGCGCCAACCAGAATTCTGGACCGCTCGAAAGAACGCGCAGTGCTCGCCGCGCGTGTTGCGGAAGAAGCCGCCCAGACTGAGGCGGCGCGCGCGTTCCTCGCGACGAATCGCGAGACCCGCCTTTCGGAGCTCGGTCGGCTCGACGCACCCGCCTTCCGAATGTTCCTCGCCCTGTTGGGCGAAGCGCTCGCGGCCCAAACGAACCCCGACCAGCCTGTGGAGCGACAGACCGGCGACGGCACGCTCGCGGTTCGCCTCGTCCCACTTGAACCGGCAAGTAGGGTGGAGCTCGAGACGGAACTGGGCCATTTCTCCGGACGCGACCACCGCATTCTCATCAGACGGAACTGACGTTCATGCAGACCCGCGGCCTGAAAGACGTACTGACGCAGCAGCAGGAGGAAGAACGAGAGCGTGCATTGCGCGCCCTGCTGATGCATCCGCTCATCGCCAGCGGCGATCCAGATCTCGAGCTCGTGCGAAGGCACACCGAATACCTGCGCGACTGGTTCGGGCGCGAGGCCGGCTGGAACCTTCAAGTCGAGCGCCAATGCGCGCGCCTCTACAAGCGCCCGGCGCTATTCACCGATTTCACGCGCGGACTTCCGGAGTTCGACCGGGAACGCTACGCTCTCCTCTGTCTCGCGTGCGCAGTGCTCGAGCGAGCCGAATCCCAGATCACGCTTCGAACACTGGGCGAACGTTTGCTCGAAACTGCAGCCGACCCGGAGTTGGCGAGCCGGGGATTCACCTACACGCTGGCAAGCGCACGGGAGCGCCGCGCACTCGTGGCCGTATGCCGCCTTCTGCTCGAGCTCGGAGTACTGGCTCGCGTGGCAGGCGATGAAGAGGCGTACGTAAATCAGTCGGGAGACGTGCTCTATGATGTCCATCGACGCGTGTTGGCCCGCCTGCCTTCGGGAACCCCCGGAGCAAGCTTGATCGCCGCAACGCAGCCCGACCTTGATTTCGATGGTCGGCTGACCGCCCTCAACGATGAGTACGTGCCCGACAATCCGGAAAGCCGGCGTACAGCGCTACGCTTTCGCCTGGCGCGCAGGCTACTCGATGACCCCGTGCTCTATCACGACGAGCTGACTAGTGAAGAGATCGACTATCTCGCAAGCCAGCGCGGCCCCATGGCATATCGGCTCGCACAAGCTACGGGGCTCACTGCGGAATTACGCGCAGAAGGTCTCGCGCTGGTGGACGCAGATGGCGAGTTGTCAGACAAGCATCTCCCGGCCGTCGGCACCGAAGCGCACGCGACTCTGCTGGTGGCGGAGTATCTGGCACGCGCCGCCAAGGCAGACGCTGCGGCGATTCACTCTCTGCATGAGCTTGCGGCATACCTTCGAGACGCAGCGGATCGGTATGGTCGGTACTGGCGCAAAGACGCGCGCGAACCCGGGGCCGAAATCGAGCTGGCCAGAGAAGCAGTCGATCGCCTCGCGGCCCTGAGGCTCGTTCAACACGTCGAGAGCGGCGTGCGCCCGTTACCCGCGCTTCATCGATACACCATCAGCGAGGCGCAGACTTGATCGGCGCTCCGCCGCAGATCCCGCTGCCCGCTCCGGCGAGAAGGCGCTGGCAGCCGCTGCGAATCGGACTGGTCGAGCTGTTCCACTACGACGTCGAGGAGTTCTGGTTCCGAGACGGACACCTCCTGCTCCGGGGCAACAACGGCACCGGAAAATCCAAGGTTCTCTCGCTGACGCTGCCGTTCCTGCTGGACGCAAACCTAGGCTCCGCGCGTGTCGAGCCAGACGGCGAGCGCAGCAAGCGCATGGAGTGGAACCTGCTGATGAACGGGCGGCACGACCGCCGCACAGGCTACACGTGGATCGAATTCGGCCGACTCGACGAATCCGGCCAGGCAATCACGCTGACGCTCGGCTGCGGATTGCGCGCCGTGGCGGGTCGACCGGGGGCCGACCCCTGGTACTTCATCACCGATCAGCGCATCGGCTCCGAGCTCTGGCTCACGACCGCCGAACGGACCGCGCTCAGCAAGGAGCGCCTGATCGAAGCGATCGGCATGCACGGCCAGGTCTTTCCGACCGCCCAAGCCTATCGGCGCGCGGTCGACGAGCGGCTCTTCCGTCTTGGAACCGAGCGCTACGATGCTCTTGTCGACACGCTCATCCAGCTGCGCCAGCCGCAGCTCTCCAAGAGCCCGGACGAGCGCCGCCTCTCGGAGGCCCTCACGCAGGCGCTGCCTCCGCTCGATCGCGCGGCGCTCGAAGACGTCGCCGAAGCGATGAGCGAGCTGGACGATATCCGGCGTGGCCTCGAAGAGATAGAGGCGATGCGCAAAGCGATTTCCTCGTTCGGAACGAGGTACCGACGCTATGCGCAGGTCGCGACCCGGCGTAAGGCAAGAGTGCTGCGTCAGGCTCAAACGGATTTCGACAATGCCAGTCGCGAAGTAAACGCCGCGCAGGAAGAGCTGGAGAGCGCACGCGCCAAGGTAACGCGCTGGCAGTCGACCCAGCAGGAGCTCGATCAGAAGCTCGCGGCCGACGGGGCGCGACTACGCGTGCTGCAATCGGACCCTGTAATGCGGGACGCAACCCGCCTCTCTTCCGCTCGCGACCAGGCGCGAGAATACGGAACGCTTGCGGACGAAGCACTAACGCGTGAGAAGAACGCGCATGCGCAGCTCGTTCAAGAAGCGGCGGCCGCGCGACGCAGGCGCGACCATGCAGACACCACGCGCGCGCAACTGAACAGCACGGCCTCCAGCGCCAATACTTTCGCCGGTGAGACGGGTCTCGGAAAGGATCATGCGGAACTACTGCGCGGCATGGACCTTCCCGATGGCGTTGGCGAACTGACTGCCGAATCGCCTTCCGTGCTGCTGCGAAAGGGACGCGAAGCGGAGTCGCGGCGCCGGGAACAGATCGCGCTCGTGCGCAAACGGCTCCGGGCGGTCGACATCGCAACTCAGGCACGTGCTGTCGCTCACGACGCGAGAACGCTGCGCGTGGAGGCTTTCGATGAGGCTTCCGCATCCGCGCGTCATGCCGCTGACGAACTGAGGGAAGGCGGGGAGCAACTGCTCGAAAGCTGGCGACACTACGCAAATTCGGCGCGTGCGTTGCGCATCCCGGACATCGAAGAGTCCCTCGAATCCCTGGCGCTCTGGCAACAGGCGCTGAACGGCCCGAACCCGATACGGGTAGCGTTGGATCGAGTACGTCTGATTCTGGAACAGCGCTTTGCTACGCGGGATGCGGAGATTGCCGGTCAGCGCCGCACGCTCGAAGAGGAGCAGAACAGGCTTGCGGCCGAACGCGCCCGGCTCGAAGCTGGCGAAGACCGGACGCCACCTTCTCCGCACACGCGGAATGTAGCGCTTCGAGGCCAACTTGCGGGCGCGCCGCTCTGGCAGCTCATCGACTTCGCGCCGCACGTTCCGGGCGATGCGCGCGCAGGACTGGAGGCCGCGCTCGAAGCTTCCGGGCTATTGGATGCGTGGGTTCTGCCTCAGGGAACCGTTATCGATCCACGCACCAACGATGTTTTGCTCGTCGCTCGCGCGCCGCACGAGCATTCCCTAGGCCAATGGATCGTGCCGACAGTTCCGACCGCGGGGCCCGGCGCGGTAGTCCAGGCGAAGACAATCGCCGGTGTTCTCGAATCGATCGCCTGCACGGAGCAGGAGCCGTCCGGGGCGGAGACGTGGATATCGACAAGCGGCGAGTTTCGCGCTGGCAACGCCCGCGGCGCCTGGACGAAACCCGAAGCGCAGTACATCGGGCACGCGTCACGCGAGGCCGCGCGACGGGCCCGGCTGGAGCAGATCGCGGCGCGGCTCGCCGAAATCGATGCAGCGATCGCGGGCTGCGATACCGCTGCCGCGGAGGTGACCGCGCTTCGTGAAGCCGCGAGACAGGAGTACGACAGCGCGCCATCCGACGATGAACTGCTCCGCCTGCATGCCCGCCGCACCTCCGCCGAACGACAACGCAGGGATGCCCAGACGAGACTCGGCGAAGCCGACGCCAGGCTCGCGCAAGCGGAGAATGCTCTCGCGCGTGCCCGAGACGATCTCGCCATCGACTCCAGAGACCTCAACCTACCCGCCGACGCTGCGCTTCTTGATAACCTCGATCGAGCGCTCGGCGACTATCGCCTGGCACTATCCGAGCTGGGGAATGCGATTCGCCATCACCAGGCCGCGCTCGTCGAGTTGAATCAGCAGCTCGCGCGCGAGCGGCAGGCGATGGAAGTTCTGGAGGCTGCTCAGGTTGACCATCTCGAAAGACAGAAGCTGCTGAGCGCGGCGACGGAAGCGGCCAATACCTTGCAAGCCACGGTCGGCAAACGGGTCGATGAGTTGCTGAAGGAAATAGAAGCGGCGGAAGAACTACAGCGCAGGCACGAGCGGGAGTTCAAGAACGCGCAAGCGTCGTTGCTCGTCGCCGGCTCGAATCGCGGCACCGCGGAGGCAACTCTCAAGGGGCTCAGCGAGAAGCTGGACGAGCGAACCCAGTCGCGCAGACTGGCAACGGAAGGTCTTCAGTCCTACGCGGCACATACCGGGTTCATCTCCATCGCCGTTCCGGAGCTCGAAATTCCCGCCGACGCAACTCCGTGGGGCATCGATGCGGCGTTGACGGTGGCCCGTCGCGCAGAAGCCGCGCTCACCGATGTCGCCGCGGAGGAGGTGGACTGGGCGCGCGTCTCACGCGACCTGGGCAACGACTTCACGCAACTGCAAAGCGCGATGTCGACACAGGGCCATTCAGCCACGGCGGAGCCGAGCGACCATGGACTCATCGTGCGCATCGTGTTTCAGCAGCGCCCCGAGCGCCCGGACGTGCTCGAACAACGGCTGGATGCCGAGCTTGCCGAGCAGCGGCTCATCCTCTCCGCGCAGGAACGTTCGCTGCTCGAAGAGCATCTGGAAAAAGAGGTTGCCGCCAACCTGCAGCGGATGATCCGCGATACCGAGGAGCGTGTCGCGGCCATCAATGCCGAGCTCTACAAGCGTCCCACTTCCACCGGCATGCGCTACCGGCTCGTCTGGGAGCCACTTCCTGAAAGCGACGAGAATGCCGCTCCGGGCCTCACGGTCGCGCGCAAGCGCCTGTTGAACACGAGCGCGGATGCGTGGTCCGCGCAGGACCGCAGGCAGGTCGGCGAATTCCTGCGAGCGCGCATTGACGCTGAAAGGCAAAGGGACGAGCGCGGCACGCTGTTTGAAACGCTCGCACGCGCGCTCGACTACAGGCGCTGGCATTCCTTCAGCGTCGAGCGCAACCAGGACAGACAGTGGAAACCGCTCTCCGGGCCTGCTTCGAGTGGCGAGCGTGCGCTGGGGCTCACCGTTCCGCTGTTCGCGGCAGCCAGCAGCCACTACGAGAGCTCCGACCCGCGCGCTCCGCGCCTGGTGCTGCTGGATGAGGCGTTCGCGGGAATAGACGACGAGGCGCGGGCGAGCTGCATGGGCCTGATCCGGGAGTTTGATCTCGACTTCGTGATGACCAGCGAGCGCGAATGGGGCTGTTACGCCGAGCTCCCGGGGTTGAGCATCTGCCAGCTCGTACGGCGTGAGGGCATGGACGCAGTGTTCGTGTCGCGCTGGACGTGGGACGGCCGCGAGCGACGCGCCGACGGTGACCCGGTGCGCCGCTATCCCGCAAGCGCCGTGGTCGAGCCGCAAGAATGGCGGTAGACATCGACCGGCTGCAACGATTGCTCGGTGGCCCCGAACTTGCCGACCTTCGATGTCGGCTGCGGGCCCGATTCGAAAAGGGCGCGACGCGCGACGAGTTCACGCTCATCGACCTCGCGACCGCGGAGCGCCGGGCACTGGCGGGACTCCTGGGCAGACCTGGCGGCGCCAGGGGCTCGATGCGTGTACGTTTGTCGGGTATCGACGAGGCGCTTCTTCACGCGGGCGTAGCCAGCACACTGCGAGAAGCTCTCGAAGCACTCGACGGCCCGATCCACGAACTCAAAGCCGCTCGAATAGCACGCGAAGAGGCCTGGAGCGCCTTGCTCACCAGCGTGGAACATACCCGGTTGCGGGCATTGGTCGACGATCCCGCAGGAGGTTCGCTGTTGAAGCGCTTCGCCGGAAGCGATTCGCAACGGGCCACGCAGCTACTGGAAAGCGTCGGTCGGGTGATTGGACGACTGCCGGAACGAGGCCGGCCGCTCGCTCAACTCGCGGCCGCGGAGTTGGGGGACGCGCACGCCCTGGACGCCGGACAGCCTGTCGCGACACTGGTGCTACGCGCGTTCGGGCTCGAACTATCCGCCGTTGATGGAGAACGGGCCAGAGATCAGTGGGCTCGCCTCGGCATCACTGTGAACGAGCTCGCCGCCCCCGTTCTGTGTCTCAACCTCCCCGTCACTGGAAACGCGGTGGCAGCAAACATAGCGCGCGCCGCCGCCTGCGCAGGCGACCCAGTCCACCTGACCCTCCGCATGCTCTTGCGCGATCCACCCGCATGGGACGTTTCCGGGCGACGCGTATACGTTTGCGAAAACCCGTCGATGCTCTCCATCGCAGCGGATCAGCTGGGAGTGGACTGCGAGCCCTTGATCTGCACGAACGGCATGCCGGCCGCGGCCCAGCAGACTCTGCTGCGGCAGCTAACCGCCCGCGGCGCGAACCTGGCGTACCACGGTGACTTCGACTGGGCTGGAATCCGCATCGGTAACTTCGTGATGCGCGAGCTGCAGGCCTCGGCATGGCGTTTTTCGGCCCAGGACTACGATGTAGCCTGTACCGGAATTGCAGGGACGCTTCCTGAAGATGAGCGAGTCGATGCGGTGTGGGACGTGCAGCTGAGTGAAGCGATGTGCACCCAACGAAAGTCGATTCATGAAGAGGCCGTTTGGGAAGTTCTAATCGGAGACCTTGCCCGAAGATGAGTTTCAACTGCGTCTGACACTGAGGAGCCCAGCGGGGGCTGGAGACGTAGGACGAATCAGCTGCGGGCGAATAGGAATCGCAATCCAGCTGTGTTCGATCCGAGACGCCGGGCCTCGCCACGGATACAGGAAGTTTGCGAATCCCCCGCTTTAGTCACTATGAGTGAGTTCTGTCGACAAAAGGCAAACCGCATATCAGGTTTGCCCCATTTCTTCCCGGATTCCTCGCCGTGCATTTCGGGCAGTCATTGCGCACTATTGAACCAGTCAAGTCAGCCGGCAAGCGGGCGAGGCCCCTCATTCCCACTCAATCGTCGCGGGCATATGCAAGCCCTTGAAACCAAGTGATTTCGCGTCGGGCGCGCCTCAATTTTACCGTCACGTGTACCGTCAGAAAAAGTTGCTTGGGCGCAATAGAAGGCGATAGATGCGGATTACCCCGCAGCGGCTTCGAGCAACGTGAACTGCGATCTGCCGATCAACTTCCTGAAGTCGCGATCAAAACTCACCAGGTGCTCACCCAGGTGGATCGTCGCAGCGACAAGCCAGGCATCCGGCACCGCATTTCCCTTGAGTTGCTTGTCGATGCAAAGTTGCCGCAGACGCGGCCACTCGGGGCCGAGCGGCGCCAAGTGGACACCTTGAGCCGCAAGCAGTGCATCGACGAAGGCCACTGCGTCCTCGACGGGAGTCGGCTCATGGAAGATCTTGGGGCTGCTCACCAGACGCAGGAAGCTGGCGATCACCATTGGCATCAGTATCAAGGTGCTGCCCGAAGCCACCGCAGCGGCGGCCCGCTCAAGCCAGCCGCGCGCGACGCCATGGTGAGGATGATCGCTGCGCGACGCGGCAACGAGGACGTTGACGTCAGGCGTCATCGCCCAATGCCGCCAGCATCGCCTTGTTGCTCAGCGGATCCACCCCAGTCGCAAGCCCCCCGCGCCCCTTGAATACAGGAAGGCGGAGCTTGCCGCGCTGCGGCGCCGCCTGAGCTCGAAGGCGCAGCTCAAGCCCCTCCTCGATCAAGCGAGTCAGGCTGGTGCGCTGCTGCGCGGCAAGCGCCTTGGCGGCAGCGAGCAACTGGTCGTTGATGTCGAGCGTCGTCTTCATGAGCCTAAGATACAGAATTCTGTATTCAGCGTGCAAGTACGGGTTATTGATATGAGGAGCGGAAAGGAAGTGCAACCTGCCTGCCCCGCGACGGCCTATTCGCGGAACGGGCCTTATGGTGAGCTCGATCCTGCCGTCGAGAGGCCTTGCCCGGTAGGCCGGCGGCCCGCTGGTCTAGAACCCCCACAGGGCCGGCAGCCGGCCGCTGATACCCTGCTTCACCCCGAAACCGCTCTTGCCTGCCTCTGAGCTGAATCCGGGAACGCACCGACCAAAGCCCGCCGCGTCGCCAGCCAGCACAATCGCTCCTCCCCTGCTGCGGCGATGCACGCGGGCACTGACCTGCAGCAATCCGCGATGCCGATTGGGTACCGGGGGGAACTAAGGTGTCATCGGCAACTCGTATTCATCGGCAGGCTTGGGCACAATGTGATTCGCATTTCCTAATCCGCGTACCCGGCGACAGACATCGTCATGCTCATGCAATCTTCCAGGCGAGAGGTTATCCGATGATGAATAAGCGGAAGTTCAAGGCGGCGAACAGGCAGAAGCATGTGCGTCGCAGCTGGGTGCTCGCTCTTGCGGGCGCCGTGGTCGTCGCGGGCGGTGCGCTCGCCGCGAATGCGCCCCTGACCCAGCCATCGGCGCCCGCCAACGCGCCGTTCCGCATGGAGGAGGTGGCCGATCTCGAGGCGCCCTGGGCCATGACCTTTCTGCCCGACGGCCGGATGCTGATCACCGAGAAGGCCGGCCAACTTCTGCTGCTCTCGGCCGACGGCAAGCAGCGCAAGACGATCACCGGGACGCCGCCGGTGATGAGCGAAGGCCAGGGCGGGCTGATGGACGTCGTGCTGCACCCGCGTTTCGCCCAGAACCGCATGGTCTACTTCAGCTATTCGGAAGCGGCTGGGCAGGATATGGGCGTGGTCCTGGCGCGCGGCGTATTCACCGATGGCGACGCGCCGTCGCTGGGGAACGTGGAGACACTCTTCCGCGCGCCCAAGTACGACACCACGACCGGGCACTTCTCCGGTCGCATCGCCTTCTCGGGCGACGGCAAGCTGTTCTTCACATCTGGCGACCGGCAGCAGTGGGACCGGTCGCAGCGCACCACGCCCCAGGACATCAAGATCCTTTCAGGCAAGGTCCTGCGCCTGAACGACGACGGCACGCCCGCAGCGGGCAACCCCCTGGTGGAACGCGGCGGCGATCCTGCCATCTGGAGCTACGGTCACCGCAACCTCTTAGGCCTGGCGTTCGACGCCAACGGCAACCTCTGGCAGCAGGAGATGGGCGCGAGTGGCGGGGACGAGCTCAACCTGATCCTGCCCGGACGCAACTACGGCTGGCCACTCGCCTCAAATGGCGACAACTACGAGCGCCCGCCCACGAACGGCGCGGCGATCCCTGACCACCTACCTGGCGACGGCTTCGAGGCGCCCAAGGTGTGGTGGAATCCGTCAATTTCGCCCGGCGGCCTGATGATCTATTCGGGCAAGCTCTGGCCACAATGGCGAGGCGACATCTTCATCGGGGGCCTGTCCAGCCAGTCGCTGTTGCGCGTGGACGTGAGCGGGACCAACGCCGCCAAGGGCGATCAGTTCGCCATGGGCACTCGCATCCGCGAGATCGAGGAAGGCCCCGATGGCGCCATCTGGCTGCTCACCGATGGTGTGCGCGGTTCGGACGGTAAACTCGTCAAGCTCACGCCGAGAAGCTGAGGCGAGTCGATACGATTCCGCCCCGAAGAGTGACGAGAAACTCTACGGCCGTTGCGGTCTCTGCGGTTACGTCTTTGCCACCCAGCGCATCGCCTCGCCGGCGATGTCGGGCGGCACCTGGTGCCCGCCCTCGAACTCCTTGAACGTGACCTGGTAGCCGCGCAGCTGAAGCAGCGGCACGATTATGTAGCTGCAGCGGTCGATCGGCAGGACCTGGTCGGCCTTGCCGTGCGAGACGAAGAATCCCGGCTTGCCGTGCGCCCTGCCGCCCACGACGAAGCCGGGCGAGAACGCGACAACGCGGCGGAACAGATCGCCGTTGATGAGGCCCAGCGACAGCGCGTAGGACGCGCCGTCCGAGAATCCTCCGACCGAGATGCGCGCGGCGTCGACCGGCACGGTCTCGAACACTTTCGCGAGCGCGCGATCCAGGAACGCGACGTCGCCGCCGAACGTGCCGCGGATCGCGTCCCAGGTCTTGTCCCGTGAATCGGGCGCGAGCACCGCGACGCCCGCTTCGTCGGCGGCGGCCGCGACGCGACGAAGCGCGCCTTCGCCGCTACCGCCCGCGCCGTGCAACATGATGAACAGTGGCAGCGCCTCACCCGTAGTCTTCGTCGGCAGTTGAAGAATCGCATCGCGTCCATTCTCCAACCCGAGTACGCGGCGATTGTCCTGCGCGGCGTTGGCGTTGGCAGCGCGCGAACGTGGGCGCGCCGTCAATCGTCCATCGCTTGCCGGCGACGGTTCACCCTGCATCGCGTACGCGTCGCTGAACGCGAGCGATGCAAAGGCGCTCCCGGTCGCGGCACAAAATCGACGTCGAGTGATCGGCATCGTCACGCAGGCAGCGTAGCACCGACGATGTCGTGTGACGAGATGGCGGCGTGATCGAATGGCTGCGAGGGGCGAATGGTCACCCCTCCCATAACCGAAGTACCGAACAACTGCACCTGTCGCCCCGGTTCGAACGGAAAGGGCCAAAATCGACAACTGCCCCCAAGTCTCACGCAGGGTCAGTCGGACGTGCGAGCGGATAAGGTCCGGTCAAGAGTCAACTCGAGGTTAAACATCTGTCCGTGACAGGTTGGTCAGCTCAGCTGGCATCAGTCGCCCACCATTCGCGCCGGAAGCGATGCCAGATCAGGAATGTAAATCTGACCTCATTTCTCCCAGTTCGGAATCTGTGTTGCAACCCTCAGCTTGGGGAGCCGGTTGCGCGCAGGATGCCACTGTTCCCAGTGACCACAGCTTCAGGTGATTTCCATATGAACAAGCAATTACTTCTTCGCACGCTCACAGCTTCCCTGGTCCTTGCTGCTGGAGCAGCATTGGCCGGTTGCAATGTGGAGTCGGCGAGCCCAGGCACGGTCGCGCAGACAGCTGCTGCACAGCCGAAAACCGTTGCCCGTGAGGAATGCCATGATGAAGTCATCACTCATACCGTAGAGCCCAAGGACAAGAACCAGATAGCCGGCACGGCAGTGGGTGCCGTGATCGGCGGCGTCATTGGCAATCAGATCGGCAGCGGTGACGGCAAAAAGCTGGCCACGGTCGGCGGTGCGGTTGCGGGCGGATATGCCGGCAACAAGATCCAGGAAAACAACCAGGAAAAGAATACCTACCAGGAGACCAAGCGGGTCTGCAAGACCGTCTACGACAAGGTCTGATTGTCGGCAGGCAACCGCTGACGCCCGCTCACCGACACCGGTGAGCGGATTACTCCAGACCGGAGGCGCCCTTGGTGCCGGACTTGCCAAACTGGCCAAACGCTTGTGGCAGACGGCTGAATGAGCGGTATCGATACCATTTTCCCTCTCGTTCACCCAACGATCTTGCGGATGACTTCCCTCAGCACCAGCGCATCCCGCTCCGACAGCCGCCCAAGCACCTTCACAACGAGAGCCTGTTCGAGCGTAGCGATGACAGGCTTGATCGCAGAGGGCTTCAGGAGCCTGGCCACCTGCCAGTCATGGACGATGACTTCACCGAAGGCCCCGCTGCTGCGGACCTGGCTGGTGATGGCCATGAGGATCACATCACGCCGCTCGCGGTGATAGGCACTGCTGGAGACAATGACGCCAGGGCGCCGCTTTGACGCAGACTAGTCCGTAAACGGGAAGGGCACCAGGACGACATCGCCAAACTGATAGTCCGTGGCGCGCTCGTGTGATGCCGTTTGACGGTACTACTGCTCTTACAGCCGGTCGTACTCCGCATCGTCGGGATTATCCCAGACCGCCTTGAAGGCAGGCGCCGAAGCCTGCGTGGCAGCGTGCGTCAGCCGCTGCTCATCTTCGCGGCTCTTCAGGAAGTCCACGAAATCCTCAACCTCGGCACGGCGCTGTGGCGGGAGGGCTCTGAGCTTCTCGATCAAATCCTGATCATTGCGTGCGTTCATCGGCTGACGCTCCTACTCAAGCCAACAACAGGGGATAGTCCCCGTACTTCTCAACAGGTGACACGTGAGGGGCTCACGCGTCCAACCGTTGCCAATACACCCCTACTTCCACTCAATCGTCGTCGAACCCGCCAAGTGATTGTTACCACTGAATTCTTGAGGAGTGCCCTCAAGATTCTACCGTCAAGAAGACCGACGGATAGTGCCGTTTGGTACCGAAGGTCGCCGATAGAGCACGAAAGGTCTAGCCGAATCAGGATTCTGCGGCACCATCCGCCTCGGGCCCAGTGACTGCACGCAGCGCTTCGACCATCGCGGCGCCGTGCTGTGCGCACTCGTCGATGCGCTCGCGCGGCACGCGATCCTCGTCGCGAATCAGCGATGCAATAAGACCGTGCACGCCCATCAGCCCGCCACGCCTACAACAACCCCGCCGCAACGGCGGCGGGACGGAAACGAGTCAGCAGACTGGGATGCAAGGTGCCGATGCGCGGCAGCAGCCCGTGCGGCGCGGCGGGCGGCGTGGCGAACCAGTCATGCGTGTAAGGCAGCAACACCCGCTCGCGCAAGTTGAACTTCGTCGGGAAGCTCAGACCCGACAGCTTGTAGGCAGCCGTCTCCGCTGCTGTGATTGCAAACTCGCCAGTGAACAATTCGCCTACGCGTTGAGAGGTGCCGTAGGCAACAAGGACGCGATAAAGTGGCGCATCAGCGTCGTCAACGGTGATCGCCAGCGCCGGCCTGTGCTTCGGCCCCGGACGTAGAGCCTTGTTCTCCGGGAACGCACACCAAAGCATGTCGCCCGCCGAAGGCATTCCCCAGCGCGGATCTGTCGCAGTGCCAGGGGCAGAGCCAGTCACAGCAATGTGGAACTGATCGAGCGGACTTCCTGGGGACCGGCAAGCCGGCGGATGGCGGCAAGTTGCTCTTCAGTGAGCGGCCCGTCGTCGGGTTCGTAGGCAGGCAGGACGCTGTCAGCCAGGCGCCGTAGCGCAACGTGCACGACCTGTGTCTCGTTGAGGTTCAGTTCCGCAGCAAGCTTGCGCATGGTGCTGCGGGTGACGCCGAACATTCCGTCACGGCCGCGAAAGCTAACCAGGAGCTTCTTGCCCTTCTCGGAACCACTCGTCTTCGGAGTAGCCCTGACGGACAACAAACCGGCCTGCTTGCCGGACGTCTTACGCTTGCTGCGAACGTGGTTGGTGCTCAATGCGAACCCCTTTGTCTTGATATATATAGTATATATATTACATTCGCTGACGGTACAATTCCTCATCCTCACGGGCGCCATGTTTTTACCTATTTTTACCCACATTTTTCTGGCCTGTGCTCCGCGGCATGGGACGCCCCAATTCTCCAGATGTGGCTGCCCTCGGCTCCAATGTCGGCCTTGGGTGGTTTTCTGCTCTTACGCAGAGCGCTACTTGAGGTCCAACCTTCTTCAACACAGCTCAGACCCTAGATAACGCCGATAGTAAAGGGCAGGGCGCGTCGGCAGGGATTGACAATCCGCCTGTCGTTGGTTCGATTTCGACCCCGGGCACCATCGCAGGCTAGAAATCATGCGGTTAGCCTTGCAGCGACCCCCCTCCTGCCGACGCGATACGCACCATCCGGTCCGGGGACGCGGCCGACGCTCTGCTGCGTAGCCTTGTCATCAAGGTCGTTGCGATGACGAACGAACACAAGGACCTGTTCTACTGCTGCCAGGCGCGGGATTCTCCGGCGGAGCTTCGACCGAGCTGCTGTCTCGCCGCGCCTGGCGCGAAATAGCCAATCATGGCAGCGCATTGGACGCATCTGCCGTCCGTGCGACGCCGCGTCGTCTGACCCTTCTTCGACAGAAAGGCCTGATTGGGTGAGAATCGGGGCGCGCCGGTTGACCATTCGCCGAGCCGACATGCCGTAGTGGGCTCCATGCGGTTGTCAGGGAGCAGAGATGAAAGACGCGTTCTCGTTCGGGCCATTCCGCCTGTATCCGCGCAACCGCGTCCTGCAGAGGAACGGTACGGTCGTCTCTCTTGGTGGTCGCGCCTTCGACCTGTTGGTTGCGATGGTCGAGCGCAATGGTACGGTCCTGACGCCCACAGAGCTGATGGCAATCGTCTGGCCGGGGCTGATCGTCGAAGACTCCAACGTGCGCATACAGGTCGCGCATCTGCGCCGCACACTGGGATGCGGTCGCAATGGCGCGCGCTATATCGCGAGTGTTGCGGGCCGGGGGTACTGCTTCGTGGAGCCCGTCGGGCGGGTCGAAAGCGCAACACACCGCGTCGGAGCGTACCGGGTTGTGCTTATTGGCTTGTTTGACCTGATCCGAATAGGTCCGGCTCCGCGGCGCGATGGTGCAGGAGAGACTTGCTCAGCGTCGTGCTGGATCGATGGAAGTGTCTTGCGACCTCGCTGAGCGAAGCGATACGCAGCCGAAGAGCTCGGTCCAGTATCACTGCGCGAGCTCGAGCATGGATTCTGATCCGGCTGGGCCCAGTCAATTCTGCAGCGGAAATCGCGTACTCCAGGCAGACCTGATCGATCAACTCTGTGAGTGACTGGCGAACTCGGGGGCGCATCCGGACCGATAACCGCGATAGGAACTGGTCGTCGCCGAGAATTCGAGGCTCCTCGGGGTGTCCTGTCAGCCAGTTCTCACCGGCGATGCCGATCCCCGCCCTGACGAACAGGCTGTACGCCTCCCGCGCCCGACCAAGCTCACCCCCAAGGAGGCTGAGTGCGAAATCCGTCGTCAGCCAGGGAACAGTCGCCATTCCAAGGTAGGCGCGGTGGCCACTGTAGGGATAGTCTGCCGGATCCGACACCATTCCCGCGCGAACCGGGTTCAGGTGAACGTAGCGTATTAGTTCAAGCAGATAGCTGTCGGCATCGACCAGCAACGCCCGGTACCGCCGCTCGAAGAAGTGTCCGCCCCTGTTTCCGCGCTGCTGCTCCCAGGCATAGCGACGGGCAATGCGCATCATGGCCTTCCCAAGCGGGATATCGCTCACCTGCACCGCCATGTGGATGTGGTTGGTCATCCAGCAGTAGGCATGGACGCGCATCCGGAATCGCGCCATCACGTCCGCGACCAGATCCGAGAAGCGTGCCCGGTCCTCGGGCTGGTAGAAAATGTCCTGCCGATGATTGCCGCGCAGGATCACATGATAGAAAGCGCCGTCGACATGCAAACGGGGAACGCGTGGCATCCGTGCCGCTCCGTACGTATGGAATGGCAGGAGCGTTACCCGATAACCGGATCGCGTCGAGACCTTTATCTGACGCGTTCGTGCAGAAATAAGCCGATAAGCTCAACCCGGTTCGCTAGATCTCCCAGCCCGAAAAATGCCTTTCGAACGCTTTGAAAACGAGTAAATCGGCAGTCCGGCATACCGATATTCTCTTCCTAACCAAGGAATCGCGCCTTTGCGCAGCTTCGACTGCTCTAGTCATCTTTGACAATTCCGGTTACCGATAAGCAGGCAGCTTCAGAAACTGCTTTTGGGTTCGGGATTGAGCGCATTCCAGAATTTCGAAGGCTCAAATCCGGCACCGACGGCTCGCTCAGCTCTGAGCAAACACCCGAGCACATGCACTGGCACCCTAAGACCGTCGGAACCGGGGTTGCGGCCGGCCCAAGAACGAGAGTCGGGGGAAATCAAATCTGTCCCCAATTTCCGGTTATCTGACGCGTTCGTGCAGAAATAAGCCGATAAGCTCAACCCGGTACGCCAGATCGTTCCTGGCACCATTGGTCCCTCCTCATTGCAAGGGGAGTACGGACGTCACGTAGGTCTGCTCCCACTCCAAGACTCCATCCTCGAAGTCTGTATTGATAGGCCCTAGCATCACGTGGAATACGCTATCCGCTGGTGGGTTCTGTTGTTGGCGCTCGAATGGGGGCGCAGTCGGGGTCTTGTTCATGGGAACTTCCGAAAGCGCAATTGAATCCGCCCACATTCTTCCTGGACCGACCAGAAAGGCTCCGTAGATCAAGAAATCCGCGCTTTGAGGGATATCGATCACGATCTCCAACTGAATCCAATCTCGATTTGCCCGAAGGGCATGCCTGCTGAGATTGTCGAACGCAACTACCAACCCGTCATCCCGTTCGGCGCGAACAAACGCTTGCGCATAGCCCGCCGATATTAGCTCTCGCGTGCGGAGATGAACGGAGAAGACAAGACGCTTTCCTCGCCATTCGTCCGCAACGATGGTTTGCTGAAGCGCACCTGTCCCATAGGGCGGGCCCGCATCCTGAGCTGATACCTCAACGCTCTTAGACCCTTCCCATACATTCTCGCCATCTAAGCGCATGGTATGCGGGGCTTGGACTTGTCCGTATTGGACTCGATGTAACTGCCAGGCAAGCGGAGGAAGATCGTGTTGAGGTGAAACGTCTTTAATCAATCCGGTACTGCGGTCATCCACAACGGCACCAATCGAAGGACTCGCGGAGCTGCCCGGAAGCGCGGAGCTGGAACGTGGAGCATCGTTCGCAACGTTAAGCTGCTGCTGCCCCACTGATACGGCAGATAGAGCGCTCGCCAGAGGTGCCGATGTCGTCCCTGCTGACGCATTTTGACCCAGGGCAATAGCCTCCCCAGACGGCGCTACGTCCGTTGATTTGCGCTCTGGTGTCGACTCCGCAGACTCAATCTCGGCTAGATCGGGGGAGAGGCCGCCGAGGAAAGCGAATAGCGCCAGAGCGAGCGTGGCCACTCCACCAAGCATGCCAAGACGCCTGACCATAGTTGCCCTCCCCTGATCGCACCATACTGACCGCAATCTAGCCGCCGCTCAATCACTGCGCATCCACCCGAACGTCTCAGCTGAGGCCGTGTGAAAACGCCGTTGCCAGAGCCTATCAATGGCAGAGAAGAGTCGCCTGCGGCTCATGCGAGCAGCGCGAGCATGCGCGGCACACCAAGCCGGTCGATCATCTGCTTGAGGTTGTATCCCAGGACCGCGAT
>JANNNQ010000186.1:0-4186 GCA_031398625.1 Pseudomonadota bacterium | reverse complement strand
TGCCCTCACCGGCACCACGGTCGCGCAGCTCAACCGCATCATTCTCGGCAAGGAACACCAGATCCGGCTGGGGTTGGCCTGCCTGCTCGCGCGCGGTCACCTGCTCATCGAGGACATTCCGGGCGTCGGCAAGACGACACTGGCACATGCCTTCGCGCAGGCCCTCGGGCTTTCCTACCAGCGCATCCAGTTCACGAGCGACCTGCTGCCCGCCGACATCATCGGCGTCTCGCTCTTCGATCGGGACAGCAGCAGCTTCCGCTTCCACAAGGGTCCCCTCTTCTCGCAGCTGGTGCTGGCGGATTAAGTGAACCGCGCGACGCCGAAGGCGCAGAGCGCGCTGCTCGAAGCCATGGAAGAACACCAGGTGACGGCGGATGGCCAGACTTATCCGCTGGCAGCGCCGTTCTTCGTGATCGCCACGCAGAATCCGGTCTACCAGATCGGCACCTATCCGCTGCCCGAATCCCAGCTGGACCGGTTCCTGATGCGCATCGAGCTCGGTTTCCCTGACCCCAAGCTCGAACGCCAACTGCTCATGGGACAGGACCGCCGCGACCTGCTTGCCCAGTTCAGCCCGACGATCACGCCGCAGCAGCTGCTGATCCTGCAGAACGCCGTGCCCCGGGTACACGTGTCGGAGGCGCTGCTCGATTACCTGCAGGCCATCGTGCGCTTCAGCCGCGAATCGCCCGCGTTCGAATCCGGCCTGTCGCCCCGTGCTGCCATCGGCCTGTTGCGGGCCGCGCAGTCATGGGCGCTGATCCACGATCATGCCGGCGTGATTCCCGAAGACGTCCAGGCCGTGCTCCCCGCGGTCGTCGGGCATCGCCTGAAATTCAAGGACGACAGCGCCGCGCTGACCCCGGCTGAAACGGGGCGGTTCGTGCTCGAGGCCGTTGCGGTTCCTTAGGCTGTAGGCTGTAGGCTGTAGGCTGTAGGCCAGAGACGACCTTCGTTCTCCCAATTCAATGCGACAGCCAACTGATCCAGCGAGCGCACCTCGGCATTCCGAGGATCGATCCCGGTCTTTTTTTTCTGCGCTTGCCTACAGCCTGTCCTCTCGCCTGCGCCACCGCACGCGAGGCTGGATTCGCAAGCGGCAGGGTGACGATCCCGATCCGGTCACGCTGTCCGGGCGACGTATCTACATCCTGCCGACGGGCCTGGGCCTCGGGTACGCCGGCATGCTGTTCCTGATGCTGATCGGCGCGATGAACTACGCGAACAATCTCGCGCTCGGTCTCGCCTTCCTGCTCGGTGCCCTCGGGCTGGTCGCCATGCATCACGCGCATCGCACCCTTGCCGGCCTGCAGCTGGGTCTCGCAGCCATCGATCCCGTGTTTGCCGGTCAGCTCGCCCGCTTCCGGCTTGCCTTGCTGAACAGCGCGGGCCAGCCCAGGCCCGAACTGCAGCTGACGGCAGACACGTCATGCTCCGCGACCGTTCGCCTGAATCCCGCGGGTCGCGAGATCAGCCGCGAAGTCGTGGAACTCGGTGTGGCCACACACCAGCGCGGTCGTCTCCGGCTGGACCGTTTCGAAGTCGGTACCCGGCATCCTTTCGGCCTGTTCCGTGCCTGGGCCGTCCTGCACATGCCGCTCGACTGCATCGTCTACCCCAAACCAGGCGACCGCGGCCTGCCGCCGCCCCCCGTGGAAACCGATGTCGGCGGCGCGCAGGACGGACCGCAAGGTGACGAGGAGTTTGCGGGCCTGAGGCCGTTTCATCCCGGCGATTCGCCGCGGCGGATAGCCTGGAAAGCGTATGCCCGCGAGCAGGGTCTGCACACGAAGCAATACGCCGGTACGGCGGTGACTTCCCATGTCTTTACCTGGAAGATGCTGGAAGGCCTCGGCGTGGAAGCGCGGCTTTCGCAGCTCTGCCGCTGGATCGTCGATGCGCATGCGGCCGGTCGCGCCTATGGACTCGAACTGCCCGGCATCCGCATCGAGGCGAACATCGGTGACGCACACCGGCAACGCTGCCTCACGGCACTCGCCCTTCTCGAGGGACCAGGATGACTGCCTGGTTGCCGCGCCTCGATGACGCCTCACAGCGACTGCTGTGGGTCTTGAGTACCATGGCGCTTGCCCTGCTTCCCCATGCGCTGCAGATGCCGCCCTGGATCGTGTTGTTCGCCGCGGCCGCAGCGGCCTGGCGTGTTGCCGCGCAGATCCGAAAGTGGCCGCTGCCGCCGCGCTGGCTGCGCATCATCATCGTGCTGGCTGCGGTCATGAGCGTGCTCGCCAGCTTCCGCACGCTCAATGGACTTGAGGCCGGCACCGCGCTGCTGGTGCTCATGGCGGGAGTAAAGTTGCTCGAAACGCGCGACAAGCGCGACCTCACGGTGCTCCTGTTCATCGCGTATGTGCTGCTGTTCGCCGCTTTTCTCTATGACCAGGGCTTCCTGCAGTTGCCGTACATGCTCGTTGCCGTCTGGCTGATGACGGCGACGCTCATGCGTACGCACCAGACCACGTCCCGCATGCCGATGCAGGAAGCGTTGGGGATGACGGGCAGGATGCTGCTGCAGGCGGTGCCGGTGGCGATCCTGCTCTTCGTGTTGTTCCCGCGGCTGCCCGGCCAGTTCTGGGCCCTGCCGGCCCGGGCAGGTGCCACGTCCGGGATCAATGACGAGATCTCGCCGGGCGACGTATCGGAACTGAGTCTCTCGCCCAACATTGCTTTTCGGGTGTCGTTCAACGGCATGCCTCCGCCGCCGCCTGCAGAGCGGTACTGGCGGGGCGTCGTGCTGCACGACTTCGACGGGCGCACCTGGCGCCGGCCCAGGGGCCGATTCTCGGCGACTCCCGCCGTTGTGCCTTCCGGAACCGAGTACGACTACCGCATCACCCTCGAACCCAACAATCGCAACTGGCTGTTCGCGCTCGACCTGCCGACCCGCTGGCCCACTACCCGCGCGTTCCAGACTTACGATCACCAGCTCGTGACCATCGAGCCCGTGTCGGCCACTGTGTCGTATCGGGTGCGATCGCACACGCAGTACCGGATGACGGGCGACCTGCCCTTGACGCAGCTGCGGACGGATACGGCGTTACCCGCCGACCGCAATCCGCGAACCCGTGCCCTCGCCCAATCGCTGCGTGCGCGTTATCCGGATACACGGGAACTGGTCCGCGAGGTCCTGCAGATGTTCCGCGAGCAGGAGTACTTCTACACGCTCGAACCGCCCCGGCTCGAGGCGGATTCCATCGATGACTTCCTGTTCAACACCCGCCGGGGTTTCTGTGAGCACTTCGCGTCCGCGTTCACCGGCCTGATGCGGGCTGCGGGCGTCCCGGCACGAATCGTCGCCGGCTACCAGGGCGGCCAGTACAACCCGATGGGTGATTACCTCATCGTCCGCCAGTCGGATGCCCATGCATGGTCGGAAGTCTGGATCGACGGCTCGGGCTGGGTACGCGTCGACCCGACGGCTGCCGTGGCACCGGAGCGGATCGAGCAGGGGCTCGACGCCGCAGTCTCCGAAGGCGAACCGGTGCCCGGACGCCTGTTCCGCGGGAACAGTTTCCTGCTCAACCTCCAGCTGGCCTGGGATGCCCTCAATTCCGCCTGGCAGGACCGCGTCGTGGAATTCGATGACGACATGCAACGCTCGCTCTTCGAGCGGTTCGGGCTCGATGACGTCGACTGGCGAGTGCTTGGTGTAGGTCTTGCGCTCTCGCTGGGCCTGTTCTTCCTCGCCCTGACCGCCTGGCTGGCATGGCGTTTCCGCCCTCCGCCCCGTGACGCGGTCACGGGTGTCTACGAAGTCCTGTGCCGCAAGATCGGGCATGGAAATCTGGCGCGGCGTCCCCATGAAGGTCCCGACTATCTGTTACGGGTGGGGCTCGCGCGGCCTGAACTGAAGGTTCAGCTCGACGAGCTCCGGGCGCTGTACGTCAGCCTTCGCTACGGGCCGCTTCCTGTACCTGCGCAGCTCAGTCGCTTCCGGTTCCTCGTGAGCCGCCTATGACCTGAGCGTGCAACTTGATCGTATTCATCGTGCTTGTTCTCGCTGGCCTGGGTACTGCGGCCTGGCTGATCGCGGAACCGGTGCTGATCCGCCGCCGTCGTCGACGGCTCATGGCGCAGTCCTGCCCGCCTGCATGGCGCACGTGGATCGCGGCACATGTTCCAGCCTACGGCCGTCTTCCTGCCGAGCTGCGGGAACGCATACTCG
>JANNNQ010000110.1:0-7363 GCA_031398625.1 Pseudomonadota bacterium | reverse complement strand
CATCGCCACGGCGCCGCTCACCATCGACATTGCCATCCCCTGTGGGCTGGAAATGGATGACGGTCCACATGCTTGCGACCTTGTCCCTGAAAGGGAAACTGTCCGGGGCCTTCGCGACCCGTATCGAGAGCAACCGCTCGGGCTCGAAGGCGAGGACCGTGTTCTCGATGGTGTTGGCGTCGTCCAGTTTGCCCTTCGGGTTGTAGTTGGCCCGCATCAGGCCATCAATACGAAGCTCGATATCCGCTTGCGGGGCGAGCCATGACTGCAATCCTTCTGCAGTGGTCCAGGCCGCCCACACTGCCGCAGGCGGAGCATTCACGATCCCTTCGGTGGCAATCGTGTCTCCGACCTCGGCCCGGGTGGGTGCAGCAAGGAGGCAGGCAACCAGCACAATGGATGCGGCAATCTTCATTTCGAGGACCTCAGGTATTCCGAGGCAGCGTCTTGCATCGACGGGGCTGCCACTCCGGTTTCAGGGAATCTACTCGTCGGGAATCTCGGCTTCCACCAGCTTGCCCAACAGCACCAGCGACTCCTGCCAGCCCAGGTAGCACGCCTCTGGCGGAATCATGTCGGGAATGCCTTCCTGGGTGATGTGCAGCTCGGTGCCGCAGAACACCTCCTTCAGGGTGACCGTCACGATGATTTCCCCGGGCAGGCCGGGATCATCGAACCTGTCCGTGTAGCGCAGGCGCTCGTTGGGTACCAGCTCGAGATACTGGCCACCGAATGAGTGGCTCTTGCCTGTCGTGAAGTTCGTGAACGACATCTTGTACGTGCCACCCACGCGAGCATCGACATGGTGGACCTTGCCCGTGAAGCCGTTGGGCGGCAGCCATTTGACCTTCGCATCCGGATCAAGGAACGCCCGATACACCCGCTCGGGCTTGGCCCGCAGGACTCGATGGAGGCGGATGGTGCTCGGCATGTTGAGGTCTCCTCTCGATCACTATAAGCCGGTACTGGCTTTCAGTTATCGAATGGACGGCCTCGATTTCGACAACGCCGGCTGTCGATCTGTACGCGCGCGCTTGATGCTTGGCCAGGCCAAGCGGGGTGCGGAGGCACCAGGTTTGCCCTGGCCCCTGGACCGCACCCCGCGCCTGGGGGGCTTACTCCATCGACTCGATCGTCACGCTGCCCGACCGGTCGGTCGTGCAGGTCGACTGCGCCAGACGCTTGCCGCTGGTATTGCCAGTGGCAGTCAGCGTAAAGCTGTACGAGCGGATGTAAGGCGTGAGCATCGAGCCGCTTGCCTGACTGACATCGAGCACCTTCATCGGCACCTTGTCTGCAAAGGCGCTGGACATGAATGCCTTCACGCAGGAATTCAGGGCAGCTTGATAGCTCGACGCCTGGCTGACGGCCGGGAGAGCGAACAGGGTGGTGGTGGCAACAGCGGCGAGAAGTGAACGTGAGCGAATCTTCATGGCGAACTCCTTGGGACATGCAGCGAGCAGGGGGATGGTCGTGCTGCTATGCAGCAAGATTGGTGCCATGTAATCAACACATTGATTTTAAAAGAGATAGGCTATTTGATGCCCTAGGATTCGAATCATTTTGATGCACTGCCACAAATCTCATGTGCGGAATCAGTGCGGCAGGAGGTGCAGCAGCCACTCACTACCTTGGCGACCACTCTGCGAGGACGACCAGGCCCCACAGCCCGAGGACTGCGACGAAATTGATCATGAATACCACCCCGCGCAGTCGCACGTTCGTGGTCAGGATCTGCACGCTGCTGTGCACGATCCGCCCCGCAATGAAGGCCCATGCGAGCCACAACTGGAGCTGCGCAGTTTTGTGATTCCCCATGAGCAGCAGGCAAGCCACGTAAAAGAACACCGGCCATTCAAACTGGTTCGACAGGTTGGCGCCGATGCGAGGCTCCACCTTCGCCCACGGATTGGTGCCATCCGCGCGGCGCCCCAAACCCCAGATCGACGGGGCACGCACGATGGTCAGCAGGGCGTACAGCAACGCCGTCAGCGCAACATGCGCGGCCATCGGGAAGATCAGTGGATTCGGCATACCCTGGGGCATCAGACTTGAAGCGCCCCCCGGAAACCCCTGGCAGCGTAGTACGACTGCGCGCCGTTGTGATAGACGAAGACCTTGTCGTAACGCCGGTCGCAGAAGAGCGCGCCACCCAGAGCCCTGACGTCGGTCGGTGTTTCGATCCAGCTGGAGGTCTTCAGATCGAATTCCCCGAGCCTCTGCAGTCCGCGGTACTCCTCCTCCGTCAATAGCCTTATGCCCATCGCCTCAGCCATCCCGACTGCACTGGCCTGCGGCTTGTTCTCCTTCCGCGCATCCAGGGCTTCACGGTCGTAGCACGTGCTCCTCCGTCCTGCCGGACTCTCCGGTGAGCAGTCACAGAACGTGTATCGATCCGACTTGTCATGGCCGATGACATCCGGCTCCCCGCCCGTCTGCTCCATCTCTTGCAGCGACTTCAGCGCAGCAGGATTGCTTTCGAGTCTCGCCAGCACGTCATCCCATGCGACACCATTGTGCCGACGCATGTTCTTCTCGAAGCGCGCCCTCAGTATCTTGAGCAGGTCTTCCCGATCTTTTGCCTTCATCGAATCGCCTCACGAAACCTGTTGCTGCGAATGGTCCGAATGGAAAGTCCGGTACCCGACCTCCGCTTGGTCTTCTTTACCTGTACCCGGAGGCCGCAGCATCACGACAAGACACCGACTGCCAATTCGGCCCAGATCAGCGCCACGCCAGCGAGCACCAGCACGCCGATCACCACCTGACGGCGACGACCATGAACAAACCTTGCAGCGAAAAAGTATGTCATCCCGCCCAGGAAGAGCAGGTCACCGGCCGCGAGAAAGTCCTCGCTACCCCAATTGAACCCGCTGGTGAACTGCATCGCCACCGCCGGAATCAAAAGGAGCAGCACGGCACCAAGAGATCACTGGTGTTGGCATGAACTTCACGGCTCACCCTCCCAATAGTCAAGGCCCGCGCGCTCTCGCTGGATCGCTTCGAACCTTTTCCCGTCTTCACCCCTCGCCATGGCGAAGTATTTTCCCGAGTCCGGGTACTCGCATACCTCCGGACTCTCCCGGGTACTCACCGACAGATACTTCATCGGTTGCGCAGACGTGTTGATGAACTGATGCGGATAGTCCGGCCCCGGCGGGATGAATACGACATCGCCGGTTCGCACCGGAAGCAACTCATCAGCGACACGCAGCGTCCCCTCGCCCTCAATGACAATGAAAAGCTCTTCCTGGGCGTGATGGAAGTGATACGGGCACGACCGCTTGCCCGGAGCAACGGTATCGACCGAGATACCGAGCTTCCGCGCTGCCGTCCCTGGAGCCAGCCTCGCGGACAGGGCATCGTACAAGGGCTCCCGCACGATCCTCTCCACCGGCACTTCATTGAAGTTGCGGATCAGGAGCGCCGCGAGCTCACTGGCTGTCTTGGTCATCTGGCCCTCGTGGTTACGTGGTTTCTGCTCATTGCAGCACTCGCCAAACTGCCGGATCCCATGGTCCCCTGCTAATTTTCCGTCGAAACAAACTTCAAGGTCGGCGGAGGAACCCACTCTACTGCTACCAGTCGCGAGCCTTCGGAAAGCAGGCGCTCCGCACAGCGGACGAGACTGCCGGATGGGAACTCCCATTCCTCCTCCTCGGGGTCGTCGTTCCTGGAGAGGATCTGGAACACACCACCAGCTCGTACTGAGGCCTGCACGGGTCTCCAGACATCGGCACCCTCGTTCAAAAGCCGAACGTAGATCGTCTCTGTAGCCGTAGTCATCATGTGATCTCAACACACCGGCCCGGTCAAAAACACGATCGTAATCATCGGCCACGCCCGAATGGCAAGCACGGAACCCTGCCTGTATCCCGGCTCAAACATCGAGCCTGCTTGGCCGCTCGGACAGAAGGGAATAGCCCATGCCCACGATGCCCGCATTCCTGATGGCCGTACCTACGGTTTGCAGGATGTCCGGTGCTGGAACCAACGCCAGGGCAAGGTTGACGAGCAGACCTGTACCGAACAGCAGAGCCGCAACCTTGGGCAGCGCGGAACTGCGCAACGCCGCATATGCGAACAGAAGACCACCGACAACCATCGCTGCCCCATGAGCGGTGTATGTCACGCCCAGGTCCTGCCAGAGTGCCTCGTAACTGGAGGCCTGCAACTGGAGCGCGTAGAGGGTGGTGAACGCAAAGTAGGTGAATGCGATCCCGTACAGAAGCGCACCGACCAATGCGGAAACACCGAGCTCATCTGCGCGCACGGCATAGATACCCAGAAGCAGCCACGGCATCGGCAGGAAGGCGATGTAGTTCAGCCACAGCTGCGCGGGCGAGAAGCCTCCCTGGTACCACTCCATTGCATCGGTGATGCAGTGAAGGATCGGTGCCGCGCTGGCGGCGATGCCGACCACCAGGCGCAAGGCATTGGAGTTACTCGCGGACATGGAGCCGAGGGTAGCGCCTCTGGAGCCAGGTGTGCGTCCCTGCCGCCTTGGCGGACCACATCAAGCTGTGAACACCAATCTGCCTCCGATTGCTCTCGCGTTTCGGTCGGAATATCAAAATCGCCCTCGCGCCTCTCGCAAAGATGCCCACAAGAGTCCCGCCCCGAATACCCCCAACACCGTGCCCCCGGCTCGAGACAAGAGACTGCGATGACCGGCATAGCGCGTTCGGATCGCCACGCTGGAAAATGCATAGGCGACCACTGCGTGCCACCAAAGCGAATTGAGCGCCATCATCACCACTGCTGCCAACATGACGGGTGCGGTGGGATTGTCCGGCAGCGCCGTCGAGAACACGCTCCCAAAGAACAGGGCGGATTTCGGGTTGGACAGATTGGTGAAGATTCCGGCCCGAAGCGTGCTGCTTATGGGTGGGGCATCGTCAGCCGAAGCCGCGGAGCCGTCAGTCGAGCGCCAGAGGCGGAACGCCAAGTACAGTAGATAGGCAGCGCCCACAACCTGGAGGAAGAGGCGCAAGGGCGGGACAGCCCGAAATAGCGCGCCGACGCCCAACACCGCGGCCGACGCCAAAATCCCGGCACCGATCGCCACTCCCACCGCCCCATACATGCCTTCGCGCCGCCCACCACTGGCTGCGAGGTGGGATACGAAGAAGAAATTGGGTCCGGGAGTGACCATCGCGGCCACCTGCAGGAACCAGATCGTGATGAAGGTTGACGCCATAAAGCGATTTACCTAGCGAGCTGATCGTACCGCGCAGGGAACCTTTGCATTGGCGATTCATCGGTCATGGTTGTGCTCCAGCGAATAGTTAATTTGCGCCCATTCTCCCAATAAGCCCGAACCCCTGCACCGGCACCGCCCGGCGCCACAGCCATCGCCGCAGCCATCTTCGAAGACGCTACGGGAACTGGCTGCCGGGTGAGTACATTCGATCGGTCTGGCGCTTCCTCTCTGCTAGCCGCAACTTCTCGCGATCAGGGCGCACTGATATCGGCCAGACTACCGGGATGGAAAACTTCACGCGCGATACCTGCGCATTGTTATATTCGACTGAACCACCTCCACCAAGGCTTGCAGAAAATATCTGAAGCTTTGCGCCTGCGCTGGCGTCCTGGCTCGTGCCGACGGTCACTGCGATATCAAACTTGACATCATGAACGTATGCGTGAATATCAGGCTCCATCTCCACGGTTTGAAGTGATTGCGGGAGATCGAGACCAGCCGGGCTAATCCACGCGCCGCTGTCCTTGGATTGTTCCTGCGCTTTTTTGATTGCGTCGACTATTTGCGTAATCGAGCTAGAAACGAACTCTTGAAGATCCATGTTCATTCCCTTTCATTGGTAGCTTGCCAAGTCGATGTTACGACTTCCCTCTTTGAAAATGAGTAAATGCAGGAAAGTCCGGTGCCGGACTTGAGTTATGGACGTTTCACACCTGCAGCTTCGAATGTCAAAAACTCAAGTCCGGCACCGGGAGATCCCCGGAGTTTTCAATCCTCGGCCTTCGTTGCCAGGTCGTATAGCCAGGAACACCGTACTGGAGTTCCCAAACTGCCCATTCCCTACGCTCTCTGCAGCAGATCCAATAAACCCGAACCCGGGCACCGGCACCGGTGCCACGCGGCACCACGGCAACCCACTTCCCATGACTATTTGCATAGCAAGGTATCGAAGTGAACAGTGAGTTGAGTTGTGCCCATCTCCCCGATTGATGTCCACGCGAAGTCGGCAATGGAATACGCGTTCCCACCATCGACCTTTACCCACTCGTCGATGCCCAGCCCGGCGCCCTTCAAGTCCCCGCTGACGGTTAGTCCGATTGGAGATGTGTACTTCCTATCTGCCACCAACAACTGACACTGGTTCGCAGAGACGGCTTCATTCGCTGCAGTACGGCCAAGGAATCTTGATTCGGTCATCTCCGGGAGCGCGTCGTTGAACTGTCGCGGTGTCATCGAAGTAGCACATCCGACCAAGGCCACAACGACGCATGGTGCGATCGTATGAATGAATCGAAACATCGATACCTACCTATGACGGGGAGTATCCCGGCGCCGGATTTGAGCTATGGACTTTTTCCCGCCTACACCTTCAAATTAAAGCACGCAAGCCCGACACCGGAGGATCCCGGTGGAAAGCACGGGCCGCTCACCTCACACTGATCGCACATAATTGCAGACTACGAGACCCACCTGTTGTACAACGCGAGTGCAAACAGTAGCCACAACGCAACGACCACGCCCGGCACGATGCACATCAATTTCGCTTGACTGACCCCTCCGCGGGATATGTGTTTTCTATAGAGAGGGTCGAGTTCGCTGATCTCGGATTCAAGAGATGCGAGCAGTCGTCTTGACCTGATCTGCACGAGGAGCCAGATCACACCGAGGACCGCTCCGAGCACTGCCACCACATAAAGGAAAGTGGAGTCGTCCTTTTCTCGTTGAAGCGTGAAAGCAACACAAGAAAGCAGGAGTGCATGAACAATCGAGAACTTCTCGAAACGACTGTCGAAAAGCACGTCTTCGTGATGGCCCCACTTCCAGAGGCGATCAAGATAGCCCACATCTTTCGGCGGTTGGTCGCTTCCTGGCAACTTTGACGATGAAGACATATGACAAACCATCCTCGCACTTAAGTTTGGCGAGTCGCCCAAATTTGAGCAAATGCCACACTAGTGTGATGTCCCGTTGATAACTTTACAGAGTCTTTCGATTTTGGCGAGGATGGACTCAGAGGTGGCGGTCCACTTGAAGGGCTTGGGGTGTTGGTTGTAATGCTCGACGAAGGTGTTGATTTTGCGCTTCAGGTCCGTCACGGAGTCGAAGGAGCCGCGGCGGATGGCCTGTTGGGTGATCAACGCGAACCAGCGCTCGACTTGA
>JANNNQ010000109.1:0-7791 GCA_031398625.1 Pseudomonadota bacterium | reverse complement strand
TCAAGTCGAGCGCTGGTTCGCGTTGATCACCCAACAGGCCATCCGCCGCGGCTCCTTCGACTCCGTGACGGACCTGAAGCGCAAAATCAACACCTTCGTCGAGCATTACAACCAACACCCCAAGCCCTTCAAGTGGACCGCGACCTCTGAGTCCATCCTCGCCAAAATCGAAAGACTCTGTAAAGTTATCAACGGGACATCACACTAGCCGGCCAACTGCGCAGGCAACCCTTCGGGTAGCGAGGTCGGGCGAGCGGGACCCCTCTTGGTAGTCCCCTTGCGAGCCAGCGCGGCGACATCTGCTCCAAGATCGCCTGCGTCGTTTGGGTCCGCCAGCGCTGCAACCCCTTCTCGGGGTACCCAGAGCCGCATCACGGTTCCGGTGTCGCCGCTGAGCGGTGTGAATGAAATGACTCCTTGCAGCTGGTTCGTGAACGTCCCCATGAGGGTAAGGCCCAGCGCCTCGCGTCGGCCGGTCGGCGACATTCCCCTGCCGTTGTCCGCCACTCGCAGCACCAGGCCGTCGGCTTCACCCACCAAGCTGACTGTTACAAAGCCGGTGGCAGGTTCCGGAAACGCGTGCTTGTAGGCGTTGGTGATGGCTTCGTTCGCGATCAGGGCCAGCGGAACTGCCTGGTCGGCCGTCAGGACGAGATCATCGGCCGACATCTTGAACTCGATGCGGGTGACGGCCTCGCCCGAGAAACCCTCCTGCAGCGATTTCGCCAGCAGGTTCAGCAATGGCAGCACCCGGATCGTCTGGGAATCCTCGGGTTCGCGATACAGCAGCTCGTGCACCGTACTCAGGGCAGACAGCCGATCGCTCGCAACCTTGAAGGTCGCCTTGACTTCAGCGATCGGGCTGTTGCGCGCCTGCATTGACAGGAGTGCGATAGCCATTTGCAGCGTGTTCTTGACGCGGTGATGGGATTCGCGCGCAGCTGCGTCGCTGAACGCCAGCCGCTCGACCAGCTGACGCAGCATCACCGCGTGAGGCTCAAGATCGTCGGCTGTGTCGGTATGGGAGCAAGGCTGTTTCACTTCGGCGTTCACGGCATGACCTCTACTGGATTGGCACAAGCAGATCTGGATCGCATCCGATAGGGTCGTTGTGCTGCCTTGAAGGCAGGGACCCTGGTTACCGGGAACGAGAGAGGGCCTTTATCGTGGGGAGTGCAGGCTGATGTCGCCATCGGTAAATACTACCGGTCCGCCCCGGCCGCCATCCGTGCGATCCCGAACACAGCGCCCAATCTTGTCTCGCAGTGCAATACCGGGGGCAGGCGGTGCGGCCCCTTCAATGTGCGGCACCGTACAGAACAAGCATCCGTGTCCGTAGATGCTTTGGTCCTCAGACCCCTCCGTCCGTGACAGGGAGCCGCCATGGACCGTTCGATGACGTTGCCGGAATGGAAACGGGCAATGGCGCGGCTGGCCGCCATTCGCAACTACATGGTGGTCATGAACAGGATGGACCTCCACGCAAAGAGCGAGATCGCCAGGCGTTTGCTTGAAAACGAGCGCAATCCGGCAGCCGCTGCGATCAAGCTGGGGTTGATCGCCGAGCAACTGGACCCGTACTCCGACCTGCAGGACGCCCTCGTCCTGCTCTCGATCTGGCTGATGGACTACTCCAGCGTGGAAAGTCCGTTGCGCACCCTGACCCCGGTTGAATCGCTCGGCTTGGTGACCAGGCCAGGTGGTTAGCAGCGCCCAGGCAGCGCTGCCACGCGACTGAGCGGGATTCCGCCTTATCGGGCGGTGCCGTTCGCGTGTGCCTCGAGTTTCTCCCACCGCGCATAGACCGTTTCCAGTTCGGCAGTGAGCACTTCCATGCGGGCGAGGGTCGCCTGCACTTCGGTTTGCGGCCTCTGGTAGAACGCGGCATCACCGATGGCGGCAGTCAGCTTGATCTGCTCTGTCTCCAGGATTTCGATGCGGGCCGGCAGCTGCTCGAGTTCGCGCTGGTCCTTGTAAGAGAGCTTCACTTTCTTTGCGACGGGTTTCTCGGCAGCGGCCGCTGCCTTCTTCGCCTGCGCGGCAGTGACCGGAATCGGGCGTTGCCGGACCCAGTCGGTATAGCCGCCGACATATTCCGTGACGCGTCCGCCGCCTTCGAAAACCAGCGAGCTGGTAACGACGTTGTCGATGAATTCACGATCGTGGCTGACGAGCAACAGCGTGCCGGGGAAGGCGGCGATGAGTTCCTCGAGCAGGTCGAGCGTTTCAACGTCGAGATCGTTGGTCGGTTCGTCGAGCACCAGGAGGTTCGCGGGCTGGGCAAACAGTCTCGCCAGCAGCAGGCGGTTGCGCTCTCCGCCCGAGAGCATCTTGACCGGCGAAAGCAGCCGCTCCGGCGGAAACAGGAAGTCGCGCAGATAGCCCGAGATGTGGCGCGGCTGGCCGTTGATCGTGACGGTATCGCCGTTGCCGCCCACGTTGGCCATCACCGAGGCTTCGGGATTCAGCTGCTGCCGTTGCTGGTCGAAGTAGGCGACCTGCAGTTTCGTACCTTGCCGCACGATGCCGGTCCCCGGTTCGAGATCGCCCAGCAGCAGCTTGATGAGTGTCGTCTTGCCGGCGCCATTCGGGCCGATGATGCCGATGCGGTCGCCGCGCATGATTCGCGTATTCAGGTTCCGGATGATGTGGCGATCGCCGAAGGCGACACCTGCGTTCTCCGCTTCGAACACGAGCTTGCCCGATTGCTCGCTGTCCTGGAGCTGGAACTCGACCTTGCCCACGCGATCGCGCCGCTGCCTTCGCTCTTCACGCAATGCGTACAGGGCGCGAACCCGGCCTTCGTTGCGGGTCCGGCGGGCCTCGATACCTTTGCGGATCCAGACTTCTTCTTCCGCGAGCTTCCTGTCGAATTCCTGGTTGTGCTTGGCTTCCGCCTCGAGTGCCGCCGCCTTGCGGGTGACGTACTCGTCATACGTGCAGGCCCACGAAGTGAGCCGGCCGCGATCCAGTTCGACGATGCGGGTCGCGAGCCGGCGCACGAACGCACGATCGTGGCTGATGAACAGCAGGGCTCCGCGGAACGCGGCAATGAAGTCTTCGAGCCAGGTGATCGCCTCGATGTCGAGGTGGTTGGTCGGTTCGTCCAGCAGCAGCACCTGCGGGTCGCTGACCAGCGCCCGCGCGAGCATCACCCGTCGCCGCCAGCCACCGGAAAGCGTCTGCATCCGGGCAGACCCATCGAGGTCGAGCCGGGCGAGGACGTCATTGACTGCCAGCTCCCGTTGCCAGTCTTCGGTGTGGTCCGATTCCGGCATGCCCCCGGCCACGATGTCGAACACCCGCTCCTCGCTGTCGTTGGCGACTTCCTGGGCCAGCCAGGCCACCCGGATACCGGGGCGGGTCCAGACGATTCCGCTGTCGGCATGAATTTGACCGGTAAAGAGGTTGATCAGCGAGGATTTGCCCTCACCATTACGGCCCAGCAGGCACAGCCTCTCGCCGGCCCGGACCTCCAGGTTCGCACTTTCGAGCAGGGGCCGATGGCCAAAGGCGAGCGAGGCTTTTTCGAGGCGCAGCAACGGCATAGCGGGTGGCAGGTCAGGTGGGGCTTCGAGCGGGGCGCCATTCTATCGGCGGTTCACGAACTATTGTTATCGGAATCAGTCCCTTCGAGGGCTGCCAACAAGGATCGACATGTCCCAGAACCCAAGCCGGGCGCGCATTGCCCTCACCAGTTTCGGCTGCACCGTGGCGCTGATGTTCGACACGCCGGCCGAAGCGCAGGCGGCGGCGAAGTCGCCCACGCCGCAGGCCATCCAGGCGCCCCTCAAGGTGACGGCCGTGGCAGAGGGTCTCCAGAATCCCTGGGGCCTCGCGTTCCTGCCCGATGGCCGGATGCTGGTGACCGAACGCCCGGGCCGGCTCCGGTTCGTCGATGGCCAGGGCAAGGTGTCCGAACCGCTCACTGGGGTTCCGGCCGTGCTGGCACAGGGGCAGGGCGGGTTGCTCGATGTGGCGATCAGCCCCAGCTTCGCGACCGACCGGCTCGTCTATCTCTCTTATTCGGAAGCGGGCGAGGGCGGGGCGGGGACGGCGGTGGCCCGGGGCAAGCTGGGCGAACGCGGGCTGGAAGACGTCCGAGTGATCTGGCGGCAGACCCCCAAGGTGTCGAGTGGCAATCACTGGGGTTCGCGGCTGGTGTTCCGCGAAGACGGCACGCTCTTCATTACTACGGGCGACCGCGCCAACCAGCGGCCCAAGGTGCAGGACCTCTCCACCACGGTCGGCAAGGTGGTCCGCATCAATCCCGATGGCTCCATCCCGAAGGACAACCCGTTCGTCGGCCGGCAGGGCGCGCGGCCGGAGATCTGGTCGTACGGCCATCGCAATCTGCAGGGCGCGGCTTTGCATCCGGAGTCGGGGGAGCTGTGGACCCTCGAGCACGGCGCACGCGGCGGCGATGAACTCAATCACCCGCAAGCCGGTAAGAACTACGGCTGGCCGGTGATCTCGTACGGCCGCGAATACACCGGCCTCAAGATCGGCGAAGGCAACACCGCGATGGCAGGCATGGAACAGCCGGTGTACTACTGGGATCCGGTCATTGCGCCCTCCGGTGCCGAGTTCTATACCGGCACGGTGTTTCCGGACTGGCAGGGCGACCTGTTCGTCGGTTCCCTGAGCCCCGGCGCGCTGGTAAGACTTGAGCTGAACGGCTACAAGGTGACGGGCGAGACGCGGTATCTCGCGAACCTGAACGAGCGCATCCGTCACGTGCGCCAGGGTGCTGATGGGTATCTTTACCTGCTGACGGACAGTCCGCGCGGCAGGGTATTGCGGGTGGAACCGGCGCGGTGAACAATCGGCCGGCGAAAGCATTTACAGGATCGAACGGAGGCACGCCATGAAGTCATCAGTCACATTGAAGTTACTCGCGCTCTCGCTGGCAGCAGCCGCGTTGCCGGCAGCCGCGCATCACGGTTGGGGTGGCCAGGGCACGGAGCAATTCGAACTGAAGGGCACGGTGGAAACGCCCGTGAGTCTCGCCGGGCCGCATGCGACGATGAAGATTCGCGCCGAAGGCAAGGTGTGGGATATCACGCTCGCTCCCTCCAATCGCACCGCCAGTGCCGGGCTGACCGAGAACGTGTTGCCCGTCGGTGCTGAGGTAACCGTCAGCGGTCATCGCAACCGCGACGCCAACCGCTTCGAGATCAAGACCGAGCGCGTGACGTACAACGGCAAGGTGTACGACGTCTATCCCGGCCGCTGAAGGTTCGCGGCGGGCCGATCTCCCTTGGTTGAACTGTTGACGTGGCTGGAGGGTTCGGCCCTCGGCCACGCCATCCGTGGCTCCGGTGTGTGGACCTACGGACTCCTCAATCTCGCGCATATCCTGGGGATCGCAACCCTTTTCGGGTCAATCCTCGTCCTTGATCTGCGCCTGCTGGGTTTGTGGCGAACGGTGCCGCTCGCCGCCCTCGCCCGTCCTGCCGTTCCGGTCGCGGCTGTTGGCTTCTGCCTCGCCGCTGCAAGCGGGCTGTGCATGATCACCACCAATGCCAGCGAATACATTGGCAATCCGTATCTGCTGATCAAGTTTCCGGCGATCGGTCTCGGGCTCCTGAATGTCTTTGCATTGAGTCGTCTCCCCGCCTGGAAAGAGCGGGAAGTTCGCGACGCGTCGTCCCGGGAACGGGTGCAGGTCGCCGTGCTGGGGGGAATCTCCCTGGCTTGCTGGCTCACCGCGATCAGTGCCGGCCGCATGATTGGCTACTGGTAAGCGTTGGTACAGAGGATCAGACTCGCCTGCATGAGTGGGACTTCTCCGCCTTTCACGGTCAACCAGACGCACGGCATCCTCGTGCGGCCGGAACACCAGATCGAGGCATCGAGCGATTCGCTGGGCTGGACTTCGCTGTATGCGTCGACGCAGCGCGAGGGGGCTTACGAAGCGAAATTCCTGCCCGTCGAGGATCACCTCATCATCGTGCATCTCGATGGGCCCGTCGAAGTCACCCGCGATCTCAATGGCGACCAGTCGCAGCGCCTCATCCAGCCTGGTGGCCTGTTCATCCTGCCTGCAGGCAAGGAATTCAGCGTACGTCTCGGTGGTTCACTGGCGACGGTGCATGTCTACGTCCGCGGCAGCATCGTGAAAGAAGCTGCTGCAGAACTCGCGCTCGGCGATCCCGACAAGATAGAAATCGTGCCGCGGCTCGGAGATCGCGACGAACTGATCGAGAGCGCGGTGCGTGCGGTCGGCGAGATCGTGAAGGAGGGTCACGGTGGCGACTGGATAGCGGACAGCATGGCGCATGTGCTGGCCGCGCAGCTCGTGCGGAAGCACTCGAATGCCGTACGCACGATCGAGGGCGATTCGAAGGGGCTCTCGCGCGCGCGGATCGCAAAGGTCGTCGATTTCATGGAAGCCCATCTCGAGCAGCCCGTGTCGCTCGTGGAGATGGCCGCTGTCGTGGCCTTGAGCCCCGTGCATTTCACGCGGCAGTTCAAGCGCACCACCGGCAGCACCCCCCATCAATACCTGCTGCTCCTGCGTATCGAGCGGGCGAAGCGCCTGCTGGCGGGGCCGATGCCGATCGTGGAAATCGCCTTACGCTGCGGCTTCAGCCACCAGGAACACCTCACCCGCGTGTTCGGCCGCATCGTCGGCGTCACGCCTGCGGCCTACCGCCGCAACGTCGCACGATAGAACCTGCATTCCATAAGACGCTGCACGATCCGATCGTGCAGGTCGGAAGCTTCGATCGTGCAGGACCCCTCCAGCCTGGAGGCGTACCTTCCTCACTAACAGGGTGATGCAAAAGGCTATCCGTGCCTTTTGCATCGGGAGCCAGCGAAAAGCGTGGTTTTCACTGGCTCCCGAAATCAATGAGTTGGAACTCATCGATTTCGCCGAGTCGTCCCTGACTCGGTCTATCTGGGTGATGCAATCGGTATTGCATCACCCTGCTAACTAGAACGGATGACACAGGAGGCAGGAATGACCATTCCAGCGACCCGCTTCGGCAGTCTTGCCGACTTCGAGCCGGGCAAAGTCGAGATCATCGACGACAATCCCAAGAATTACGCGTTCTCGAACATCTTTGCAGTAGCGTCGAAGGCGGCTCCGTACGAGCGGATCGCTGTCGCCAAGAACTTCGAGTATGTCGTCGAAGCGGTGCGTGCCGAAGGCATTTCGCCCTGGTTTACCTGCGCCCATGACGAGTTCGCCCTCGCAATGGATGGCGAGATCGAGGTGCACTTGATCAAGCTCGATCGGGCCGCCGACTTTGTTGCGCCCGACAGTCAGGGTGCACATCGACTGGCGCAGGACCTGCCTGAAGGACGCAAGATGGGCCGCATCGTGCTTCGCCAGGGCCACATGGCGCTGCTGCCGAAGGGCGCGGCGTATCGCTTCCAGTCCGAAAAGCCGGCCGCCATAATGATCCAGACCATCCAGGGGCCCGTCACCATCGAGAAGTGGGCCGAGATCTGCCAGACGGCAGCTTGAGGCCAAGGAGTAGGGAACCTCTGATTGACCTAAACGCGCTCGCGTTGCGTCTCCAATCGTCTGCTGCGAGGCATCGGACCGCTGTGCATACCGGGAGTATGGGCAAGGGCCGTAACGACGCTAGCCAAGCGATTAGAGGCGCAACCCATGGTTATGTATTTTTTCATTTATCGGGACGGGATCCATTTCGTGCATGGCAGTGTTGCTCCTCCCTCGAGTACACCGGGTACACAGCGGTCGTCGCGCCTCGCCCTGCACGAAATGGCTCGCCGTCGCGAGTGCGTATAGGTCAATCAGAGGTTCCATATCATGGC
>JANNNQ010000098.1:0-18920 GCA_031398625.1 Pseudomonadota bacterium | reverse complement strand
GCGGCGTTTGACAGCTTTGACCATCCGCACATCATGCCAACTTTCTGTCCGTTCGCAATGTGCCTCAGACCCTATGAAAATAGCGCTCACATCGTGATCAGAGCGCTTTTTTTACCCACACCAAATCACGAAGACCCATTTTTTTAGTCATTTTCAAAAATGAGACAATACCGACCCCCGAACCCGCCCAACCGGCACCGCCATGTCGATCGGGCCGCTTTTCCTAACCGCAGGACTCCCGTGCTAGACCGTCACGCGATCACCGCCGCGAACAGGCCCAGTCCTGAGAATCTGCCGCGACCGATGCAAAGTGGCCCGGCAACCTCCACCGGCCAGGTCAGCTTGACGTGAAGCCGTGGCGACGTCGCGAGGTGGCTAGGCACGGCGTAGCGCGAGGCCTTCTCGACACCCGCAAAAAAGCCCGCTTCTCGCGTCTCAATCTCTGCTGAGAAGGCAAGCTCGTCTCCGAAACCTGCGTAGCGCAGCGCCTTGCGCACCAACGCCTCTCGTCGCTTCGTCAGGCGCTTGAGCAGCAACTGCTGCTCTTCGCTGTTCTTCGTCTTGCGGAGCTTCTGGCGGAGCCCGCCGGAGTCGTCGTGCCCAGCCAGCACCAAGGGAGTTACCGTCACCCAAGTGGTAGACTCCGAAAGGTAGCGCTTGAGTACGCGGTCGTTGTGAGGCGTTGCAGCGAGCACGGCCTGCACTTCGCCGGTCTTCTCGTCGAAGAGATCCATGCCGCCTAGCACCCGTGCAGCCCACACGGCGTCATTGCTTTGCACGTTCGTCGAGAAGAGCATCACCCGGCGTATGGCGCCTACCACTTCGGCGCCACCACCGCGTGGCTCGATGCTGGGAACTGGCACGAGCAACAGGCGCGATTCATTCCCATCACCATGACCCAGCACGGTGGCATGCACCCGCGATTCGTCCCACCCGGCACGCTCAGCGGCGGTTCGTACGGCGTGCCGGAACATGCCGGCAACGGCCATGCCACGGCGTGCGGCGTCGAAAGCGCGGAGATTGTCTGATTCAACGTGCATCAGTGTGAAGCCAGCGATGTCGGGCACGCGAGGTTGATCGGCTCGCGCGTAACTAGTGATGAAGAAGGTCGAAAGCGCTGGCGGCGGACGTAGGGTTGGGTCAGCGGAGCTGGTGCGAGAAAGAAACGCGGAGTGCCGTCGCTCGATATCCTCAAGTGTCCCCTTCATCGGCGTACGGAGCTTCTGTTGCCCGTGACTTCGTGGCTCCCACACCTTAAGCGTGGCCCAGAGGTCAGCCAGCCGCGCACCGTCGACGACTACCCCGTTACCGACTACTAGGTCGACGCCCCAGCCGAGCGTCACTACTCCGCGAGCTGCAGCGATAAGGGCAGGCGTTGCCAAGGCATCGCTATCGATCTGCCAGACATAGTGCACTGCTGTATCTTCCGGCAGACGATGCGACCGCACGCTCTTCATCGCACGGTGCTTGGCGGAGTCACCATGGGCTCCGCGGCTCCACTGCCCGCCGACGATATCCATTTGATTGTGTGGTACCGATAGCCGGTAGCCAACGGCGCTCTCAACAGCTTCAGGGGCGATGATGAGCGGCGCCGGACGTTGCTCCAGCCAAATCAGTGCACCGCGAGTCGACTCAAGCGTGCCAGCACGCGCCGCGGCTGCTATAACAGCCTGAAACACTCGCAGCGGAGACGGCGGCCACTCCGGTTCGCCCTCGTCGCCCCGGCCGTGGAACCATGGCGAGAGGAAACGAAATGACAGTACGAGGTGATGACTCATCAGGCTTTCGCCTTCTTCGGCGCCTTCTTCTTGCCCTCGCCGATGGTCTCATCCTTCGCAAGTTTGGTGTCGAACTTCACCGTCTTGCTCTCACCGACAACGAAGTTCTTGGCCGATTCCTTCGCGAACGCCAGCGCCGCATGATGCGTTAGCCCCAAGACTTCGCGCCGACCATCCGGGAAGACCAACTTCGCCTCGGGCTTCCGATCGCTCTCCAGCACCAGATTGCAGCCCTGCCGAAGGAACCCCACCGCGGGCTTCGTGAAAGCCACCAGCGCCAGTCCCAGCAGGTAGGCGCGCAGCTTCTTCGTCTCGTCGTCCGTCGTGCCGCGGAGCAGGCGCAGCGCCGCCACCTGCAGCGTCACCTCGCGGTGGACGTCGCCCTTCGCGATGACGCCGCCGTGCGTCGCCGACGCTGGCACATGGCGGTAGCCCCATTTGGAACGCGCCTCGAGCGCGCCCTTGTCTTCAGTCTCCTCCAGCAGCTCTTCTTCGACATAGTCAACGGCGGGGTTGTACTGAGCCGAGCGCGTCAGCTTCGCGACGTTGAAGGCGCGAATGGTGGCAGCCAACAGTCGAGGTGCCTTCGCCTGCGTGTCGCGTGAATCCCACACGCCGAAGACGAGAGAAGTCGGCGCGAGCTTCGCTAGCGGCACCGCGTTGCCGTTCTTCAGGGCTTGGAACGCCGACTGGAGCGCATCTTTAAGTTCGGTGCAGCGCACGATGGCGTCTCCAGCGCGGTGGCCGGCTTCGAGAATGTTGACCGCCTTCTCTCCAGCCTCGATGACGAGTTGCGGCACGAGCGCCGAGTAGTCGCCAGCCGAGAACATCGGCTCTATGCGGTTGGCTTGGGAACCGACCGAATCGATCAGGCAGACGTTCTCTCCATTACCTAGCTCGTTGATGTTGTACCCCCCGGGAAACTCCCTCGAGTTCTCGGCCGCAGCGAACGTCGGCGGGAACAAAACCCCATCTTTTCCTTCGACCGGGCTAAGGTACTCTCGAAGTACGATGGCCGCGGGTGCATCAGGAGAGTCCGTGAGCCATGCCTCGATCTTCAATTCACTCATATTCATCTCCATGTACGGGAACTGCGGGTGAGTAAGCCTTGTGCTTACGTTGGTCGGTGCGGAATGTGCTCTCGAATTGAAACAGTGGCCCGTCGTCGGGAAGGACATTCGCCGCCGCCAGAGCCGCGAGGGTTACGGGAAGCGGCCGGAGCCATGCCCGATACCGGTAAATGCGCGGCTTCACGTCGGAACGGAAAGGGCGAAAACGCTGAAGTCCCAATAGCGTGAAGAACTCCGTGGCGCTGAAGGCCACTGTCTCAAGCGAAAGTGCGTCGGACGAGAATCCGACATCGAGCGGGAGCGCGGTTGCACCTCGTCGCCCATCGAAGTAGTACGGTTCGACCTTCTTGCCGTCGGCACCGTGGACGACGTGGCCATCGTCAAAGAAGCCGCTGTTCAACGTGTTCGGCAAATCCCGCTGAAGGCTCGTCGCTATGCGGTCGACCGACATCCGCCCGGCCCAGGTCTTCAGCCCGCGCTCTACTTTCCACCAATCAATCTGGAGGTCGAAGGGTTCTGCAAGCCGCAGCGCCGAAGAGGTCTGGTTGGCGGCCTCCAGCACTTCGATTGGCACCTGCGCGGCCTTTGTGACGAGTTCTCTCAAGTTTCCGACGGACACAATGAAGTGTGCGCCCTCGAAGTGTGCCGTCGCACACGGCCAAAGGCGCTGCGCCAACTCGAACACACCGCAGCAGCCGAAGAACTGACCGGGGTTGGTGCGGTCGACGTCGAGGCAGATCATTCGGCCACCTCTTCTTGCTCGGAGCCGAGCACGTCAGCGGCGCGGAGAATCGACTCAAGCCAAGCCAGGCCCCAGCGGCCATATCGGCGCTGCAGCCGGTCGAAGCGAAGCGGCACCTCGGACACCAGCGCGGCTACCACGTCGTCGCTCAGCTCTGGGTCGTAGCTCTCGAGGACCGGGAAGTGCGGGCGAGCGCGACCGTGGTGCGCTGCGATGGCGTGCAGCGCGAGGTCCTTTGCCTCTTCACTCAAGCCGCCGAAGTCACCGTCGTGCAGTGAGCCCAGCTCGTGCCGGTAGTGGCCTAGCTCCGAAGGCTGCATGGGACCCTTGGCGAGTGGTGGTTCCTTGAAGCGCTTGATGGAGCGCTGCCACACGCGCCGCTTTTTCCCCAGATCGTGCGCGCGCCCGGCCCGGGCCAACGCCTTCTGCTCGCGCTCGGGTAGGGCAAGGCACTGGGCGAGGCGGGCTGTCCACGCCTCGGTGCACTGTAGATGGTCATCGAGCAGCAGCTCCTTGCGGCTATTCCGCGAGCCATCGTCGTCTGCGCGCTGGGATGTCGCGTAGAGATGCCACCACAGCAGCACATCATCCTCTTCCACCTTGCGCTTGAGCGTGCGGACCAACCGCATGCCGATTGGCGCGTTGAGTTCCTCTTCCGAATCATGCACGAGCCGTTCGGCCTCCTTGGGTCCCAAGTCGTAGCTAACGGCTGGATCAAACTCGGCGGTGCCATCGAGGAGCCCTTCACTCAAACCTCCGGCCCTTGGTGCCAGTATCGCTGTGGCATCGTCGAGTGTCGGGTTCTTCTTCGAATCGTAGCGGTCGACGAGCTCGACGAGCTTCATGATCTCGGCGGGCTTGTCATGGCGGACGAGCCAAACAAACTGCACGCCATCTATATCGCGTGACGCTAACTTCTCTAGATGTTTCAGTACGCGGCTAGTGACGTCACTCAACGTCTCGCGGCTACGTAGGGGGTAGTCAGCTAGGAAGTCGTCGAGCTTTTCTCGACCGAGGTGTTCTTCTGTGAGCCAAGCCACCTCGCGGCGCCACGCGACGGAAGTGCGGGGCGGTTCCCATTCGGCCTTTCCGTGCAGCCACTCATCCACCGGCGGTCGACCGGGCAGTGCCTGGGTGACAGTGGTGTACGACCAGCGATCGAAGAGCAGCGCGTCGACGTTATGGATGTCGGGCAGAGGGGTCGAGGCATTGATGCGTGCGTCAAGGGGCAACGCGCGCAACGCTGACGGAGACGCGTCACGACGCTCGTCGTCACGCGACCGCAGCTCCCCCAGCAGTTCTCGCGTGAAGAAGCGAGCGTAGTCGTACTCGTCCTTGCGCTTTTCAGGATTATCGTCTTCTTCGTCGCCGTCCTCGCCATCGGCCTTCATCTTTGGAGGCTCTTTTAACTTCTCGCAGTAGACGTGCACTTCGGCATCGCCTTCGCCGTAGCGGTTGACGCGACCCAGTCGCTGCGCGAGCGCGTCGAACGGAGGGAGGTCGGTGACAAGATGATCGGCCGAGAGATCTATGCCCACTTCGCCTGCGGAAGTGGCGACGAGAAAGACGGTACCCTCTTGCAGCCTTACGCCGTCGCTTGTCCGCGAGAGGAAGCGTGCGAACACTGGGTTCTTCACGAGTTCGTCCCGTTCCGCGCCGCGCATAGTGCCGGTCAGCGTGGCGACGCTTTGCTTGTTCATCTTTCGCAGCGCCTGTGCGCATTTCTCTGCGTGGTCGACGGAAGAGAGGAAAACGACGACCTTGCCGTCCAGTTCCATAGCCTTTGTGGCGATGCGTTCGGGTAGATCCTTTCGATCATCAACGAGTTGCAGCTGCAAACCCTTCCTAGCGTGGAGTCGATTTCTAACGACGGCGTTGCAGAGGTCTTCGTCGCTGAGCGTGAAATCAGGTTCCGTACGGCCGGTGGCCGAGAGTGCAAGCACCTTGAAAGGGCGCGGCTCGTTGCTGCGGCGCTGCTCGTCGGCGATGGCAGTGAGCAACGACTGAAATGCAGGTTCTAGGTGTGCCTCATCGTGTACCAAAAGCACGTCTTGCCCGAGGAAGCCGGCGTGCAGCGGCTTGCTGCGGAAGCCACAGCCGTAGCCGTGGAAGAGCAACCGGCTGCCGATCATGTCGACGGTGCCGACGACGATAGCTGCCCGTGATGGATCTCGCCGCCATGCGGCGTTGTCGGCGAACTCGCCTCGAAGGGTGCTGATGGACAAGGGGTGTTTCGCGGGCACCGCCGCCAACGCGTCGAGGGCATCATGGAGGTGTTGGGCTTCAGGCTTGAGGAGTTGGCTGCGCAGCCGCTCGGCCTCAGCGGTAGATTGGTCGACCACCGTACGCCGGTTGACGACGTACACGAGCCGCCGCGGTAGCTTTGGGTTCTTGGCGAGCGCGAGCACCCAAAGGGCGATGACGCTCGTCTTCCCGAGGCCGGTAGGCAGATCGCACACCTTGGGGAAGTCACTCGCGACGAAGCGCTCGTATAACGCGCGCTGCCACGGGAAGGGTGGGTTGCAGGTGAGCAGCGTGAAATCGTCGTCAAACGCCATGCAGTGACCCTCTCAGTGAAGTGTCTTCTTTATCGGCATGACTAGGCATGGTGGAGGGCATCGGAATACTGACCACGTCTGACACGCGTCCTTGGACTAGGTACTTCTAGAAAAGCTTGGCCTGCCATGATGAGGGGCGAATGCCGGTGAGCTGCTCAAAATGAAGCTCGAAAATCAATTGCGGAACTGACTGTTGTCACCCCGGCCCGTTTACCCAGGGGTTTTGCAAGTGACCCAACGCAAGACAGCTTCAATGAGGTCGCAGCGATCCGCAGCGCACGGACGCTGCGAAGGAGGGCTTGCCTAGTCCCTGCATTCTCGAACCCGCCTTGTCTGCTCTTCTCCTTGTGACTACAATAAAAAATGTAGTCACAAGAAGGGATCGCCATGAAAGTCACCGTCCGGGAACTCAAAAGCCGTCTGTCAGAGCATCTGCGGAGCGTCGCGGCTGGGGTGGAAGTCGTGGTCACGTCGCGGGGCAGGGAAGTGGCGCGGCTGGTTGCGCCCCGGCTCACGCAATCAGTCCGCTTGGCTGAATCGGACCAGGCGCTCGAAGCGGCGATTGCACGGCTGCGCAGCCAGCCCTGGGTACGGCCCGGCAAGGGCCCGGTGCGTGTGCCGAAGTATGTGGCGCGCCTGAAGGCGGGCGAAAAGTCGCTGTCAGAGATTGTGAGCGAGGAGCGCCAGTGATCCTCTACCTGGATACTTCTGCCCTCGTGAAGCTCTTCGTTCCGGAAGATGGTTCCGAGGTTGTGCGCGCGGGCATCAGGGATGCCCGTGTCGTGGCGACGCAGTTGCTCGCGTACGCGGAGGCCTGCTCCGCGTTCGCGCGTCTGGCCGAGATGGGCAAGGACAGGCTGCTGTTCAACCGGCTGCGACGCGAGCTCGATGCGCACTGGAGCGAGTGGGAAATCGTTCAAGTGGAGGAACCCCTGGTGCGACGCGCGGGTGAACTGTGCTTTCGTTATCGCTTGCGGGGTGATGACAGCGTCCACCTCGCTGCAGCGGAAAGAGTCCACGCGGCATGCGACAGCCGGACGGATTTCCGGTTCGGCGTCTTCGATGCAACGCTCATGGGCGCGGCCCGAAGCCTGCGCCTCAACATGCTCACAGAAGATGTATGAGTCTCGAGCCTTCATCTTGTTGCGGTTCCTTCTTCCTTCTCGCCACTGGCGGCTACTTCGAACCTCTTTTACTTGCCCCCGGTCGCAATCCATGACACCGGCTGAACTGACCCCCGAGTTTTCCGGCTTATGTCTCATACAGAAGGCTTGCGCGTTGCAACCGATCCGCCACCTCCCGCCTCAGCTCCTCCGGTGCGACAACTTCCACATCCGGGCCGTAGCGCAGGATGTCCATTACCAGCTCATGTGCATGGCGATAAGGAATCCGCAGCTCGTAGCGGCCGTCGGAGAGGAATGAGCTTTCCTGCTGGGGATGCCAACGCTCGTCGGCGACCCAGCGCGCACGTTCAGCGGTGAAACGAAGCACTGCCAGGTTGTCGGCGACGCCGCCGAAGATGCCGTAGCTGCTGGCGTAGTGAGCGTCGAGTTCGGTTTCAGGTACGTCTGTCGCACGTTCGTCCAACACACGCGGGCGGGTGATGCGATCGACCGAGAAGCTGCGTAACGCCCCCCGATCCTCGTCCCAGACATCGAGGTACCAGTTCTCCCGATACCAGGTGATGCGTTGCGGGGAAACAGTCCGGTCTGAAATCCGGTTGTCACCCCGTGCGTGATATTCCATCCACAGCTTGCGCCGTTGCAGCGTCGCACCTGCAGCAATCTGGAAAGCAGGCCCAGTCGGTCGGGCGGCGAGGGCGGGAAGGCGAATGCGTGTGGCGGATTCACCCAGATTGAGGCGCCGATGTCGGGTCAGTTCATCGAGTCTTCGGGTCAGCGGTGCAAGATGGTCCTGCAAAACGCCGCCGTCGCGATCACCCAGCAACCTGCGCAGTATCAGCAGGGCCTGCAGCTCCTCCGAGCTGAACCACAGACCGGGGAGTTCGTAGAGGTGTTCGTTGCTGCGGTCGTAGCGGTATCCGCCGGCCTCCCCATCAAACCGGATGGGGGCGTGCAGCTGGTCTCGCAGGACGGCCAGATCCCGCAGCAGGGTCGACTTCGAGCACTCCAGCCGGGCGGTCAGGTTTTCCAGTGCAAGACCGGTGCGTCTGGCCGCAAAAATCTTGTGGAGTTGGAAGATGCGGTCGAACCGGTCCATGTTCTTTTGCGCCCAGAAGCGATGCCGCGACCGGCAATTTCTACACGCTCAGATGAGAGGTCGGCAAGTGGAAATTTCAATCCCGGGCAAGGGAGCGGGAGAAGACCCACGCTGCGTGCAACGTATCGCGTTGGCTTGGCGCTATTCCCGCAACTTCTGCGCCACTTCCCTCAAGCGGGGATTCAGCTCTTCGGCCCGCGCATTGAAGTCGATCATGTCCTGCAGATCCTGCAGCCGCTGCGCCGGAGTCGCTAGCAGCGCGAGCTTGATCTGAAACAGTTCTGCAGCCTCGAAACTACCCGGCGCAGGGGTCGGCTTCTTCACTTGCTCTCCCCCTCACCGTTCCGCAGCTCGCGGATCAGGGCCAGCTTTTCGATGTCGAGCAGATCCTGGGGCCGGGAAGCAGCGTGCTTCATCCGTGTCAGATGTTCGATCGATGCGATCCGCACCGTCGCGTCGGCCAGATCAATGGTGGCTGCCTCTTCCCAGAGCACATCGAATGGAATCGGGTGCTCGACGAAAATGTCGACAGTCACGCGCGAGCGGTCGCTGTACATCTGGAAAACCATCATGCCCTTGTCGCGTATCCATGAGGCGCGGATCCCGGGATCCGCGAAATCGCTCGCCTTCACCGGGATGTTCGGTTTGTAGCCCAGCGAATGGAGCGCCTCGAGTGCGCGACGGGTATTGTCCGGCACGAGTTCGACGACCAGGTCCAGATCCTTCGTGAAGCGCTGGTAACCATGCAGGTTGACCGCGACCCCGCCAACCACCACGTAGCGGGCATCGGCAGATTGAAGCACGGCGAATATCTCTTCGAACTGCGTCATCTGCCCGACTATACCAATAGTGGCCTGGCAGTCGCCGAAGACGTGGCCAGCATGCCGGCAGGGGCTGAGGCGGTTCCGTTAGCTGAACAGAACCCGGGAACGGGAGCGGAAAATCAGCCCTTCCCGAACAGCTGGCGGAACTCATCCGCCGACATCGGCATGCCGAAGTAGTAGCCTTGCATTTCGTCGCAATGATACTGGCGGAGGAACTTCACCTGCTGTTCGGTCTCCACGCCTTCCGCAACGACTTTAAGGCCGAGGTTGTGGCCGAGGGCGATGATCGTGCGGACGATGGTGGCATCGTCATGATCGGAGGCGATGTCCTGCACGAACGAGCGATCGACCTTGAGGCGGTCGACCGGGAAGCGCTTGAGATAGCTCAAGCTGGAATATCCCGTACCGAAATCGTCCACCGCGATCTGGATACCGAGCTTCTTGAGCTGCGTCAGCATGGCAGTGAGCTTGTCGGCGTCGTGCATCACCATGCTTTCGGTGAGTTCGATCTCCAGGTAGCGGCCGTCGAGGCCGGTCTGGGCGAGCACATCCGCGACGACTTCCACCAGGTTGTCATGACGGAACTGCCGTGCCGAGACGTTCACCGAGACGACGATCGGCGGCAGGCCGGCGCGCTGCCACGCCTTGTTCTGGGCACAGGCGGTCTGCAGCACCCAGCGGCCGATCGGGACGATCAATCCGGTCTCCTCTGCCAGCGGAATGAAGCGGCCCGGCGGAATCATCCCCTGCTCGGGAACATGCCAGCGAATGAGGGCTTCGGCACCGATGATGCGGCCGCTCTCGAGATCGACGCGGGGCTGGTAATGCAGCAGGAACTGCTCGCGTTCCAGGGCGCGGCGCAGGCGGCTCTCCATTTCGAGCCGCTCCGTCATGAGCACGTTCAGTTCGTTCGTGAAGAAGTTGAAGCTGTTGCCGCCGCCTTCCTTCGCGCGGTACATCGCGGAGTCCGCGTTCTTGAGCAGTGTTTCGGCTTCGGTGCCATCGGTGGGATAGACGGCGATCCCGACGCTGCAGGTGACGTTGAACTCGCCTTCGTCGATCACCCACGGCTGGGCCACGGACGAGAGCACCCGCTCCATCACATGCGTCACCGCATCCTGCCCCGAGTCGCCGGCAATCAGCAGCACGAACTCATCGCCACCGAGCCGTGACACCGTGTCGCACTCGCGAACGCAGGACTTGAGGCGTTCCGCCGTGGTCTTGAGCAACCGGTCGCCGAAGTGATGGCCGAGGCTGTCGTTGACGAACTTGAAGCGGTCCAGATCGACGAACGCCACTGCAATCTGCGAGCCGTGCCGCTGTGCGGAGAGGATGGCCTGCTGCAGCCGGTCGTTGAGCAGGGACCGGTTGGCGAGACCGGTCAGCGTGTCGAAGTTCGCCTGCTGTTCGATCCGTGCCTGGTACAGTTTGCGCTCGGTGATATCCTCGACGGTGCCTTCGTAGAGCAGCACGCGGCCTTCGTCATCGAACACGGCCCGTGCGTTCTCGGAGATCCAGATGACGCTGCCGTCCTTGCGGTACACCTCGGATTCGAAGCTGGCGATGGAGCCGCGTTCCTTGATGAGGTGCATGAACTCCTCGCGCCGGCCCGGATCCACGTAGAGCTGGCGGCGGATGTCCTTGAGGGAGTCGCTGAGTTCCTCGGAAGACTCGAAGCCGTAGATGCGTGCGAGTGCGGGATTCGCGTCGAGGTAGTGGCCATCCGGCGTCGTGCGGAAGATGCCTTCGACGGCATTGTGGAACAGGCTGTGATAGCGGCGCTCGGCCTCGCGCAACGCATGCACGGCTTCGCGGCGGTCGGTGATGTCCTGGATGATGCCTTCGATCGCGGTCACCCGGCCGTCCGGATCGATAACGCCCGTGCCGCGCTCCCATACCCAGCGGACTTCGCCGTCGGCGCGGATCATGCGATATTCGATATCGAACCGGCGGCGCTGTTCGATCGCTGCACGGATCGCTTCCCGGCTGCGCTTGCGATCCTCGGGATGCGTGAGCGTTTCGTAGGAGATCCGGTTGTTGAGCAGCAGGTCGTCCGGCTGGTACCCGGTCAGTCGCGAACAGCCGTCGCTCACGAACTCCATGGTCCAGTTGGCATCGTCGCGGCAGCGATAGACCATGCCGTCGAGGTTGCCGAGCAGGGTCTTCAGCATGCGGGCGTGGTCGTGCGACCCGGTGGTCAGCGCGGGATCGCGCTGCACGCGTTCGCGCGCGGGGAAACGGCCGGTCAGCATGAAGATCCGCGCCGTCTGATCGCCGGATACTGGCTGGGCCTCTTCCTCGGAGGCCGGGACTTTTCCGGTGTTTGGCGTCAAGACGAAACCCATTTGGCCGAGTAACCTGTTGCTTAGCATCAATAGCAGACCAGTCGTCAGGGTGTCGGCGGCCTGTCACATTTTCTTAAGTTGTTCTTCCAGGGCTTTCCCTCAACTCGCACAGGTGTCTCGTGAAGACCCGCTCTGCGGACGGCATCGTCTACTCCACCGGTCAGGGACGGATGTGCCCCGGCTGCCTCCGTCCGGTTGCGGATTGCGTCTGCAAGACCGCCAGGGCGGCTGCCGCGAAGTCCGAGGCCAAGGGCGGCGCCATCCGGGTCGGGCGGGAAACCCAGGGGAGGAAGGGGAAGGGGGTGACCGTGATTACCGGCATTCCCTTGAACGGAGAGGCGCTGGACAGCCTGGCGACCCAGCTAAAGAAACGTTGCGGGTCGGGTGGAACGGTGCGCGACGGGGTGGTCGAGATTCAGGGCGACCACCGCGACCTGCTCGTCGCAGAGCTCGCCAAACTGGGCTGGTCACCGAAGAAATCAGGCGGATAATCAATGTCTTACTGACTTTTCTCGTGATGCCCTCCGAATTCTTGACGGAGTGCTGACAGCACCTTGTTGGCAAACGCGTCCTCGTCCCGGGAGCTGAACCGGCTGAAGAGTGCCCCTGCAAGCACCGGCGTGGGAACCCCGAGATCGATGGCGGCCTGAAGCGTCCACCGACCTTCCCCGGAGTCGGAGACCCGCCCTGAGAAGCTGTCCAGCGCGGGATTCCTGGCCAGGCTGCTGGCCAGGAGGTCGAGAAGCCAGGAACGGACCACGCTGCCATGCCGCCAGAGTTCGGCGATGGCCGGCAGGTCCAGGTCGTACCGGTACGCCTCGGGATGGGCAAGGGGAGCGGTCTCGGCATCTGCGGTACGGGCCTGAAGGCCGTTGCCTGCGGCAGCCAGCAGGTTCAGGCCTTCGGCATAGGCAGCCATCATTCCGTACTCGATGCCGTTGTGGACCATCTTCACGAAATGGCCTGCGCCCGCCGGGCCGCAATGCAGGTAACCGCGGCCAGCCGTCGCGGGCGTGTCGCCACCGGGCGCCAGAGTGCGCAGCACCGGGTCGAGGTGTTCCACGGCTGCGGGTGAGCCGCCGAGCATCAGGCAGTAGCCCGCTTCCAGTCCCCAGACTCCGCCGCTCGTCCCCGCGTCGACGAATTCGAGTCCATGCGCTGCGAGATCCTGGCTGCGCGCGATCGCAGCCCGGTAATCCGAGTTGCCGCCGTCGATGACGATGTCGCCCGCGGCCAGGAGCGGGGTGAGTCGTGCCAGCGTCGACCCCACGACCCCGGCGGGCAGCATGAGCCAGATCACGCGGGGCGAAGCGAGTGCGGCGACGAAAGCTTCCAGCCCGGCGGCAGGCGTGGCGCCAGCAGCCTGCAAGGACAGCATCGCGGCGGCATTCACGTCATGCACCACGCATTCATGACCGCCCCGCTGCAGCCGCCGAACCATGTTGGACCCCATGCGGCCAAGCCCGATCATTCCGATGCGCATGCAAACCCCGTTTCTTTTGCGTCTACAGGAGCTATAACAGGATGATGCAAAAGGCTTTCCTTGCCTTTAGCATCCGGAGCCGACGAAAAGTGTGATTTTCGCCGTCTCCCGAAATCAACGAGTTGGAACTCGTCAATTTCGCCGAGTCATCCGTGACTCGGGCAAGCAGGGCACTGCAAAGGGCTTTGCATCACCCTGCTTACTGTACGGTAAACTCGCGGCGGCGTTCAAAATGGCAGGCAAATACAGTCAATGAGATCCACGTTCCGGTTCGAAGTCGGTCGGCACGGTTCGCGTCCGGTGCGGGCGTTGTTCCCGGCACTCGCCAGCCTGGTGCTCGCGGGTTGCGGCCTGTCGCAGGTCTGCAGCGATGCCGACCAGCCCTATATGGAGGCACGCGATCTGCCCCCCCTCAAGGCGCCCGCCGGCATGAACGCTCCCAACCGCGCGGGCGGCCTCGACATCCCGCCCACGCCGGCCGCAACTGCCCCCGTCGCCGTGCGTACCCGGACCGCAGGGCAGTGCCTGGATGAGGCCCCTTCCTATTTCGGTACGGCGCTGTCGCCCTTGAGCTCTCCCGAGGAAGTCGTGGCGATGTGGGCGCAGGCCTGGTCGGAGCGCAATACGGAGCGGATGATGTCGGCCTACTCCCAGCGCTTCGAGGCGCCGGCGGACACGGCAACCGCTGCCTGGCTCGAACAACGTCGCGAACAGGCCGCGACGGGTCCCGTTCCGTCGCCCGGAGTGCAGGGCCTGCGGGTTACCCAGCCCGCAGCCGATCGTCGCGTGATCACCTTCGGCCAGCGCTTCGAGACAAACACCATCCGGCGCGAGCTGACGCTGATTCGCGAGAACGGCTTCTGGCGCATCATCGCGGAGCGGGTGATTGATCTCGAATAAGGGTGAGCCGCTCGCAGCTGCCGGGGCTGGTTCACCCGCGGGGGCTGGTTCACCTGCGGGGGCGGTTCCTGCCGTGATGGGCGCGACTCCCGTGCCTGCCATTCCGGTTGCCGTTCGCCTGCAGACCGGTTCGGTACGTGCCTCGCTGGTCGATCGCCTGGAGCGTTCGCTGGGCAAGGAACTTGGCTCAGCCACTCGCCGCGACCTGTACGATGGCCTTTCGATCGCGCTGCGCGGCGAACTGGCCGAACGCTGGCTCGCCACCCGCCGTCGCGTCGCCCGGGCGCATGTGAAGCACGTGTGCTATCTCTCGATGGAATTCCTGCTCGGACGGAACCTCATCAACGCGATTGCCTCGCTCGATGCCAGCCTGCTGGAAGAAACGCGGGAAGTGCTCAAGTCGCTCGGGCATACGCTCGAGGAGGTCGCCGCCGAGGAGGAGGATCCCGGCCTTGGCAACGGCGGTCTCGGCCGCCTCGCAGCCTGCTTCCTCGATTCCCTCGCCACGCTCGGCTATGCGGCCACCGGCTACGGCATCCGCTACGACTACGGCATCTTCACGCAGCTCATCGACGAAAACGGCGCACAGCGCGAACTCGCGAGCTCCTGGCTGCGCTACCAGAACTTCTGGGAGAACGGCCGCGGCTATATCTGGTACCGCGTGCGCTTCGGCGGCCGTTGCCTGACGGCACGCGATGCCGACGGCATCGAGCGGCGGCAATGGGTCGACACGAGCGATGTCTGGGCCGTTGCCTACGACTTCCTCATTCCCGGCAATGCCAGCCGGACGGTGAATCACCTGCGGCTCTGGTCGGGCCAGGCAATCACCGAGTTCCGCATCGAGGATTTCAACGCCGGCAACTACGCCGCCGCAGTGGCCGACCAGATCGACGCGAAGAATCTCTCGCGCGTGCTGTATCCGGACGACAGCACCCCGCAGGGCAAGGAACTGCGTTTCAGGCAGCAGTACTTCTGCGTGAGTGCGTCGCTCCAGGACCTCATCGCGCAGCACCTCGCGGAAGGCAGGTCGCTCTCGCAGCTCGCGGATGGCGTGGCCATCCAGCTCAATGACACGCATCCGGCGCTCGCCATCGTGGAACTGCTGCGCCTGCTGATGGATGAACACGGCCTGTCGTGGGAAGCGGCCTGGGGCATCACGCGCAAGGTCTGCAGCTACACGAACCACACGCTGCTGCCGGAAGCGCTCGAAACCTGGTCCGTGGACATGATGGAGCGCGTGCTGCCGCGGCACATGCGCATCATCTATCGCCTCAACAAGGATTTTCTCGAGGAAGTCGCCGCGCTGTACCCGGGAGATGCCGGCCGTCTGCGCCGCATGTCGCTGATCGACGAGAACGTCCCGAAGCATGTCCGCATGGCTTACCTGTCGGTGCTGGGCAGCCATCGCATCAACGGCGTGGCCAGGCTGCATTCGCGGCTGATGCGCGAGACGATCTTCCGGGACTTCGCCGAAATGTGGCCGGACCGGTTCATCAACGTGACGAACGGCATCACGGTCCGGCGCTGGCTCAAGCAGGCGAATCCCGGTCTCGCCGCGCTGCTCACGGAGAAGAACGGTTCGGCGTGGGAGAACGACCTCGAGGACCTCGACCGCCTCAAGTGGGCGGCCGACGATGTGGAGTTCCGGGAGCGTTTCCGGGCCATCAAGCAGGCCAACAAGATCCGGCTCGCGGAACGCATCCGCGCCTTGACGGGAGTCGACGTCGATCCGGAGTCGCTGTTCGACGTGCAGGTAAAGCGCATCCACGAGTACAAGCGACAGCTGCTCAACCTGCTGTACGTCATCGTCCGCTACCAGCGGATCATCGACAACCCGGGCGCGGACATCGTGCCCCGGACAGTGATCATCGCCGGCAAGGCGGCACCGGGCTACTTCGTCGCGAAGTCGATCATCAAGCTCATCAACGGCGTGGCGCGGGTGCTGAACGCGGATGAACGCCTCCGCGGCAAGCTCAAGCTGTGCTTCCTCCCCGACTACGATGTGTCGCTCGCGCAGGAGATCATGCCCGCCGCCGATCTGTCGCAGCAGATCTCGACCGCCGGCATGGAAGCCTCCGGCACGGGCAACATGAAGCTGTCGCTCAACGGCGCGCTCACGATCGGCACCCTGGACGGCGCGAACATCGAGATCCGCGATGCAGTGGGTCCGGAGAACATGTTCATTTTCGGCATGACCGCAGAGGACGTCGCCGCCCGCCGGGCAGCAGGTTATTCGCCGGCAGCATTGCTCGAGACCCAGCCTGAACTCAGGCGCGCGCTGGACCGGATCGCGGCAGGCGAGTTCACGCGCGGCAATCCGGCGGACGCACGGTCGCTGGTCGCACGTTTGCTGGGGGACAACGAGCACTTCATGGTGCTGGCCGATTTTGCGGCCTATGCTGCCGTCCAGGACGACGTGGACACGTTGTATCGCGACCAGGACCAGTGGAGCCGCAAGGCCGTGATCAATTCCTTGAGCATGGGTCCCTTCTCGAGCGATCGCAGCATCCGCGAGTACGCCGACCAGATCTGGGGGATCAAGCCGGTTCTGTAATGCCTTCCCTCACTGCAGACCAGATCGAAGCACTGCTCGGTGCCACGCACCGCGAACCCCGTTCGCTGCTCGGCTATCACGAATTTGCAGCGGACTCGGGCCGCCAGGGCGAGGGGCCGTTGTGTCTCGTGCGCGTGCTCGAACCCGATGCGGACAGCGTGGCGGTCTACTGGGAGGACGAGGACAGCGGGAGCGCGCGGCCGTTGACACGGCTGCATGCAGGCGGCCTGTTCGAAGGCGTGTTGCCCTGGCGCAGGCCGCTCAGGCCCTACCGCCTGCGCATCCGGTATGCCAACGGTACGGAACTCACGAAGCACGATCCGTACTACTTCTCGCCGCAGCTGTCGGAACAGGATCTCTACCTGTTTGGCGAGGGCAATCATCACCACATCTATCGCAAGCTCGGCGCCCACCGGATCGAGCGCGACGGCCTGGCTGGCACGCGCTTTGCGGTGTGGGCGCCAAATGCGGAACGCGTCAGTGTCGTCGGTGGTTTCAATTTCTGGGACGGCCGCAAGCATCCGCTGCAGCCCCTGGGGTCTTCGGGCATATGGGAACTCTTCATTCCCGGTGTGCTGGAAGGCGAGCTTTACAAGTACGAGATCCGCACGCGGGACGGCCGCACCCTCCTGAAGTCCGACCCGTATGGTTTCGAGATGCAGTTGCGTCCGGATACGGCTTCGGTCGTGAGCGAGCTCGACGGATTCGAATGGCACGATGCGGCGTGGCTGGAGCAACGCCGCGTGCTCGATTCCCAGCAGGTGCCGATTTCGGTGTACGAAGTGCATCCGGGATCGTGGCGCCGGCCCTGGGATGGCAGGCCCTTCCACAGCTGGGAGGAACTTGCGGAGCAGCTGGTGCCCTATGTGCAGGACATGGGGTACACCCACATCGAACTCATGGGCGTGGCCGAGCACCCGTTCGACGGATCGTGGGGTTACCAGGTGGCGGGCTACTACGCTCCGACGGCTCGTCACGGCAAGCCGCATTCCTTCATGGAGTTCGTGGATCGCTGCCACCTGGCCGGGATCGGCGTCATCATGGACTGGGTGCCGGCGCATTTTCCGAAGGATGCACATGGACTCGCGGAGTTCGACGGGACCGCGGTGTACGAACACGCGGATCCACGGCAGGGCGAGCACTCCGAGTGGGGCACCAAGATCTTCAACTACGGACGCCATGAGGTCCGCAATTTCCTGATCGCGAATGCGCTCTTCTGGGTCGAGCACTATCACATCGATGGCCTGCGCGTGGATGCCGTGGCTTCGATGCTGTATCTCGACTACAGCCGCCAGGCAGGCGAGTGGGTTCCGAACCGGTATGGCGGCCGCGAGAACCTCGAGGCGATCGAGTTCCTCAAGCAGCTCAACTGGACGGTCGGTCACTACCACCCGGGCGTCCTCATGATCGCGGAGGAGTCGACCGCTTTCCCCGGCGTCACGCAGCCAGTCCATCTCGGCGGCCTGGGGTTCGCGTTCAAGTGGAACATGGGGTGGATGAACGACACGCTGCGCTACCTCCAGACGGAGCCGGTGCACCGGCGTTACCACCACAACCTGATCACGTTTTCGTTCGTCTACGCCTTCTCGGAGCGCTTCCTGCTCCCGATCTCGCATGATGAAGTGGTGCACGGCAAGCGCGCGCTGCTCGACAAGATGCCGGGCGACACCTGGCAGAAGCAGGCCAACTACCGGCTGCTGCTCGGCTACATGACGGTACATCCCGGCAAGAAGCTGCTCTTCATGGGCTGCGAGTTCGGGCAGTGGCATGAGTGGCGCGAGCACGAGGCGCTCGATTGGTCCCTGCTCCGGTATCCCGAGCACCGCGGCCTGCAGGACTGGAACCGCGCGATCAATCGCCTCTATCGCGGGTCGCCGCAGCTGTATTCGCAGGATGCAAACTGGCAGGGATTCCGCTGGATCGAACTCAACAACCAGGACGAAAGCGTCTTTGCGTTCCTCCGCCAGGGCATTTCGCCGCAGGGTGGCTCACCGCTCGTCTGCGCCTTCAATTGCACGCCGGTGCCTCGCGACGGCTACCTGCTCGGCGTCCCGGAGACGGGCACGTATGCAAAAGTGCTCGACAGCGATTCCGCTGCCTTCGGCGGCTCTGGCTATGCACCTGAGGCACGAGTCGTTGCGGAGGCAACTAGCTGGCAGGGGTATCCCGCCCGCATCCGGGTGCGGTTGCCGCCCCTGGCGATGGTGGTATGGCAGAAGGCGGATTAGTTTTTGCATGAAAGCATGCATGCCGCGCCCTCGAACTCCCCACCCCCCCCGAACTCCCGAAGCCCCGATATCTCTCGAACTGGGCGAGCCCGGGCCGCTGGGTGCGACCTGGACCGGGGAGGGAGTCAACTTTGCCGTGCACTCAAGCAGTGCCGTCCGCATCGACCTGTGCCTGTTCGATGCGCGGGGCGAGAAGGAAACGGCGCGGATCATGCTGC
>JANNNQ010000085.1:0-4724 GCA_031398625.1 Pseudomonadota bacterium | reverse complement strand
ATGATCCCGATGGGCCTCGGCATGTGCGCGGTGAATGCGGGCGTGCTTTTCCTCGATCCGACGACCGCCGCCGCGGTGACCGAGACGACTGTGGCCGCCGGGGCCAGGACGCACGGCACGCTCATGATGGCGCCGCTCGTGCAGAAAACGGACAACCTGATGTATGTCCTGCAGGTCGATTTCCTGCAGCCGATCTATACCTTTGCATTCAGCAACGGCCTGATCGCCTGTTTCGTATTCATGGGCATCGGCGTGCTGCTCGACGTCGGCTTCGTGCTGGCGCGGCAACGACATCATCGAACCGGAATGCGTCCTGCTCGGCCGCCATCTGTGCATGGAAGACGACCTGGAACAGCAGGTCACCGAGTTCATCGCGCAGGGCGCAGAGGTCCTGCTTCTCGATGGCATCCGCCACCTCGTACGCTTCCTCGATCGTGTAGGGAGCAATCGTCGCGAAGGTCTGCGCCTGGTCCCACGGACAGCCGCGTTCCGGGTCACGCAGACGGGACATGATCGCCAGCAGCCGCTCGATGGCAGAAGGAGTGGTCATGCGGATTGCCGCAACAGGTTGGAGAGCGCCACGAGCATGGCGGCGGTCGCGCCCCAGATCAGCCGACCGCCATAGCGGATCTCGGTGGAACGGATCGTGATCGTGCCCAGTTCCCGCTGCCGCTGGCCGTGATTGGCGGGATCAAGGGCATGGGCCAGCGGCACCTCGAAGGCATCCTGCACTTCGAGCGGATCGAGCTTGAGGCGGAAGCCCTGGCGGACGAAGCCCACGACCGGAACCACCCAGTATCCCGTCACGATCAGGTGTGGCCGCAGGTAACCCGCCACGCTGACGAAGTCGCGGCCCAAGCCGATCTCTTCCTCGGTTTCACGCAGCGCCGCAGCCAGCGGTCCGGCGTCGCCGCTTTCGAGCCGGCCACCGGGAAAGCTGATCTGCCCCGCGTGGTGCGTGAGCTGGGTGGCGCGCTGCGTCAGCAGGACCGTGAGTCCACCGGGCCTGTCGACGATCGGCATCAGCACCGCAGCTGGCCGCGGCGGACCCGGCAACAGCTGCCGCAGTTCCTGGAACTGTTCGGGTGCCACGCCTGGAAACCGCGCCTCTTCCGCACCCGCGGGCACGCTGCCGGCCAGACGGGTTTCCAGCTCCCGGCGCAGGTCAACCGTGGCGAACGCGCTAATGGTCTGTGCCTCCCGTCAACGCGGCAGGATCGAGCAGGGCCTTGAGCTCGTCGCGAGGCAACCCGGTCATGTCGACCGCGACCTCGAGGATCGGCCGGCCCTCGCGATACGCACGTTTCACGATGGCTGCACCCTGGTCATAGCCGATCCGGCGGTTGAGCGCGGTCACGAGAATCGGATTGCGCTCGAGCACTTCCTTGAGCCGGAGCGCATTCACCGTGAACCCCGCAATGGCCCTGTCAGCCAGCAGGCGCGCCGCGTTGCCCAGCAGCTCGATGCTCTGGAGGAGGTTGTACGCAATGACGGGGAGCATGACGTTCAGCTGGAAACTGCCGGACTGCCCCGCCACCGTGATCGTGACGTCATTGCCGATGACCTGGGCCGCGACCATCGCCACGGCCTCGGGAATCACGGGATTCACCTTGCCCGGCATGATGCTGCTGCCCGGCTGCAGCGCGGGCAAAGAGATCTCGCCAAGCCCCGCCAGCGGGCCGCTGTTCATCCAGCGGAGGTCGTTCGCGATCTTCATGAGGCTGACCGCCACGGTCTTGAGCTGTCCGGACAATTCGACAGCGGCGTCCTGCGAGGCGAGCGACTCGAACAGATTGGGGCTGGGTGCGAGGGCCAGCCCGGTCTTGAGGGCCAGCTGCCTGACCGCGCTCGCGGCGAAGCCGGCGGGCGCATTGAGGCCGGTCCCGACCGCGGTCCCGCCGAGGCCGAGTCGATGCAGACGCACCTGGCAACCGCGGATGCGTTCGATGCCATTGCCGATCTGCTGGCGCCAGCCGCCCAGTTCCTGCGCGAGCGAGAGCGGCACGGCATCCATGAGATGGGTGCGCCCAGTCTTGATGACATGTGCCGTCTCCGCTTCGCGCCGGCCAATCGTGTCGCGCAGTTGCTCGAGCGCCGGCAAAAGATGTTCCGCGACTCCGATTGCCGCGCTCAGATGGATGGCGGTCGGGATCACGTCGTTGGAGCTCTGGCTCATATTGACGTGATCGTTGGGATGCACCGCCTGTCCCGACGCGCGGGTCGCGAGGACGGCAATCACTTCGTTCGCATTCATGTTGGTACTGGTGCCGGAGCCGGTCTGGAAGACGTCCACCGGAAACTCCGCATCATGCTTGCCGGCGGCCACCGCGAGCGCCGCCTCCGCGATGGCTTCCATCAGCCCGGCATCGAGCCCGCCCAGCTCTGCATTCGCCCGCGCTGCGGCCCACTTGACGAGCCCGAGCGCACGAATGAACCCGCGTGGCATGACAAGTCCACTGACCGGAAAATTATCGACGGCCCTTTGCGTCTGCGCACCCCAGAGCGCCGCTTCAGGCACGGCCAGCTCACCCATGCTGTCGTGATCGATGCGCACCTTGTCCTGCGGCACGGGCTTTCTCCTTATCCCGCGCGAGAGGGCTGCGGTATGATCCGCATCCTAACTCCCGCTCCCAAGATTTGCCGCATGAATTCCAGTCACCTGACCGCCATCTCGCCCGTCGATGGCCGCTACGCCGGCAAGTGCGCAGACCTGCGCCCCCTCTTCAGCGAATCCGGGCTGATACGGCAGCGCGTGCGCGTCGAAGTGCTCTGGCTGAAGGCACTGGCAGGCGAGGCGGGCATCGTCGAACTGCGCGCCGTACCCGCCACGGCAGTTGCCGCTCTCGACGCGCTCGCCGCCCGTTTCACCGACGCGGACGCCGCTGCCGTCAAGGACATCGAGCGGGAAACCAATCACGACGTGAAGGCAGTGGAGTACTTCGTCAAGGCGCTGCTGGCCGGCGTGCCGGAGTGGCAGGCGCATCGTGAGTTCGTCCACTTCGCGTGCACCTCCGAGGACATCAACAACCTGAGCTATGCGCTGATGCTCTGGCAGGCGCGCGAGCAGGTGCTCCTGCCGGAACTCGACGGGCTGATCGCAGTGCTGCGCCGCCTCGCTCATGCCCATGCAGGGACTCCGATGATGTCGCGCACCCACGGACAACCCGCCACTCCCACGACGCTGGGCAAGGAGATGGCCAATGTCGTGCACCGGCTCGACCGGCAGCGGGCGTTGCTGGCTGCGGTGGCCATCACCGGCAAGATCAACGGCGCAGTCGGCAACTTCAACGCCCACATCGCGGCCTATCCGGAAGTCGACTGGCAGCAGCTCGCGCGGCGATTCGTCGAATCGCTGGGCCTTGAATGGAATCCGTACACGACCCAGATCGAACCCCATGACTGGATGGCCGAGTACTGCGATGCCCTCGCGCGCATCGATACGATCCTCATCGACCTGTGCCGCGACGTGTGGGGCTACATCGCCATCGGCTACTTCCGGCAGAGGGCCGTCGCAGGCGAGGTGGGCTCGTCGACGATGCCGCACAAGATCAACCCGATCGATTTCGAGAATGCGGAAGGCAATCTCGGCCTGGCCAATGCATTGCTGCGCTTCTTCGCGGAGAAGCTGCCCGTGTCGCGCTGGCAGCGGGACCTCACCGATTCGACGGTTTTACGTAATATCGGTGTCGCGGTGAGCCATGCAGTGATCGGCTGGCGCGCCCTGGAAAAGGGCCTGGGCCGGATCGACGTGGACAGCGCGAGACTTGCCCAGGACCTGGCCGACAACCTCGAACTCCTGGCGGAGCCGATCCAGACCGTGATGCGCCGGTATGGCGTCGAGAATGCCTACGAGCAGCTGAAAACCCTGACGCGCGGGCAGAAACTCGACTCCCACGCGCTGCAGCAGTTCATCGCGGGGCTGGAATTGCCGGCAACAGCGAAACAGGCCCTCAAGGAACTGACTCCGGCAACGTATACCGGCCTTGCCGCCACGCTCGCGCGGGACATCTGAAACATCCCACGCGCTTTTCGCCACGGCGGAACGTGACGGAGTCGGCACAGGACTACGCGAGCCCGACGCTAAGATCGATCGCCCCACCCCCGAAGGCGATCCGATGCACGCGGCTTACCCCCTCCCTGTCACTGGCGGTCCTCTCGCTACGCTCGCAGAAGTGCGCGCGCACGTGACCGCAGCAACCGGAGGGGCAAAGCGGACGCTTGCGATCTTCACGCAGGACCTCGAGCCCGCGCTGTACGACCACGAGCCGTTTCTCGAGGCGATCAAGCGACTGGTGCTTGCCCGCAGCCATGCGCGCGTGCGGGTGCTCATTGCGGATCCGATGCGCGCGATCCGCGATGGCAACCGGTTCGTCGCGATGGCCCGTCGCCTCACGAGCTACATCGACCTCAGGAACGTTCCCAAGGAGATGCGCAACAATCCTGCTGCGTTCCTGATTGCGGACAACAATGCGTCTGTCTATCGCCCCAATGCTGCTGGCTGGGAAGGCCTGGCCACGATGAGCGACCTGGCGACGGCGGCCCGGCACCTGGCCTACTTCGATGCCATCTGGAACGCCGCGGACTCCGATCTGCAGTATCAGGCGCAGCTGCGCAGCTGACTGCCTGCAGGGAGGTCGGTCTATACTCGCGCCCATGATCTGGAAACCCGATGTGACCGTAGCGGCCGTCGTGGAACGCAATGGTCGCTTCCTGCTGGTCGAAGA
>JANNNQ010000135.1:0-2794 GCA_031398625.1 Pseudomonadota bacterium | reverse complement strand
CGACGAGGATCACCTCGGCAACGTCCTTGATCGACAGGCCCGCATCCTTGAGTGCGACCCGGCACGGCTCGATCGTCTTCTGCACCAGCTCTTCCACCAGCGACTCGAGTTTTGCCCGCGTCAGCTTGATGTTGAGATGCTTCGGACCCGAGGCATCGGCCGTGATGTACGGCAGGTTCACGTCAGTCTGCTGGCTCGAGGACAACTCGATCTTCGCCTTTTCGCCGGCTTCCTTCAGGCGCTGCATGGCGAGCGGATCCTTGCGGACGTCGACACCGCTTTCCTTCTTGAACTCGTCAGCCAGGTAATTGATGACCTTGAGATCGAAGTCCTCGCCGCCCAGGAACGTGTCGCCGTTCGTCGCGAGCACTTCGAACTGGCGTTCGCCATCGACATCCGCCACTTCGATGACCGACACGTCGAACGTCCCGCCCCCGAGGTCATACACGGCGATCTTGCGGTCGCCGCCCTGCTTGTCCATGCCGTAGGCCAGCGCGGCCGCCGTCGGCTCGTTGATGATGCGCCTGACGTTCAGGCCCGCGATGCGGCCGGCGTCCTTGGTCGCCTGGCGCTGCGAGTCGTTGAAGTAGGCCGGCACCGTGATCACCGCTTCCGTGACCGGCTCGCCGAGGAAGTCCTCGGCCGTCTTCTTCATCTTCATGAGGACGCGCGCCGACACTTCGGGGGGCGCCATCTTCTTGCCCTGCGCCTCCACCCAGGCGTCGCCGTTGTCGGCCTTCACGATCTTGTACGGGACCATGTGGATGTCTTTCTGCACGACATCGTCCTGGAACCGGCGGCCGATGAGGCGCTTCACGGCAAACAGGGTGTTGTGCGGATTGGTGACTGCCTGGCGCTTGGCCGACTGGCCGACCAGGACCTCGTCGTCCTTCGTGAACGCAACCACGGAGGGGGTCGTGCGGTCGCCTTCGCTGTTCTCGATGACGCGGGGCTTGCCCCCTTCCATGATCGCCACGCACGAGTTGGTCGTACCGAGGTCGATGCCGATGATTTTTGCCATGGATGCGTAACTCCGATGCGTTTACTTGAATACTTGCGCCCCGTCATCCGGGGCAGGACTGTCTTGAGTTGGTCCGGTTATGTGGGCTAGACCTGCGGCTTTCAAGGCACGCGCGCGACGATCACCCGGGCGGGCCGGAGCAGGCGGCCGTTGAGCACGTACCCCTTCTGCACCACCTGCAGTACCGTGTTCGGCGGTTGCTCGGCGGAGGGCTGCGTGACGATCGCCTCGTGAAATTCGGGATTGAATGCCTCGCCCACAGGAACGAGCTCGGCGACGCCGGCCTTCTCGAACGCCCTTGCCAGGAGCTTGAGGGTGGCCTCGACTCCGGCTAGCACCGGATTCACGGCGCCGGCAGGATCGGCAGCCAGCGCCATTTCCAGGGTGTCCTTCACATCGATGAGGTCGCCGGCAAACCGCTCGACCGCGAACTTGCGGGCCTGTTCAACGTCCCGAAGCGACCGCTTGCGGAAGTTCTCCAGTTCGGCAAAGGCCCGGAGCTGCTGTTCGCGGGCCTGTTCGGCCTGGGTGCGGGCGTCAGCCAGGGCAGCGTCGACATCGGCTCCTGCCTGCAGCTCGGCAGAGGCGGCGTCCGCTGCCGGGGTAAGCTCGTCCGGAAAAGTCATGGGATTTCTATCTCCTCAAGGGCGCAGGCCCGAAGCATCGCTGCATACGTGCCATTCGGGCATTGCATCGGGCTCGGACGCATGGTCTTTCAGTCAGTTGCATCATTAGCCAGGCGAGGGTAGTCGCCCTTTCCCAAGGTTCCGGGCGCGCACAATACCCAGTTATGCCGCGAAGCGACAGGGCACGCGGCCCGAAGGAGAAGTGGGGCTCAGGTCTTTGAATTCAAGGCGGAACCGAGGAGCTTTGCCGTGATATCGACAATCGGGATGATGCGTTCGTAGGCCATGCGGGTCGGACCGATGACCCCGAGCACGCCCACCACTTCGTTGCCCAGAGTATAGGGAGCGGTAACGACGCTGCAGTCGTCGAGAATGGTGTATCCCGATTCCTGGCCGATGAAGATCTGGACGCCCTCCGCCCGGAGGCTCTGGTCCAGCAGGTGCAGGATGTCGCGCTGCTGGGTAAAGGCCTCGAACAGCCGCCGCAGCTTTTCCATGTTCGAGAGTTCGGAGAACTCCATCAGGTTGGTCTCGCCGGCGATGACATATTCCGCCCGGCCACTTCCCGCCGCCGGGGCGACTGCCTGCTGGGCGAGGCGAATGGCGTCCAGCATCACCTGGTTCAGGTGCTCATGGGTCTGCTTGAGCTGCGAGACCAGGAGTTCGCGGATGGCGAGCAGGTCCTTGCCGCCGAATTCCTGGTTCAGGAAGTTGGATGCCCGGCGCAGCTCCTCTGAACTGTACTGGCGATCCATCTGGAGGATGCGGTTCTGCACCTCGCGCCCATTGACGACGATGATGGCCAGCACCCGGTTGTCCGACAGCGGCAGGAACTCGATCTGGCTCAAGGAGGCATGACTCGGGCGCGGCACCGTAACCACCCCCGCCAGCCGTGTCACCGAGGAAAGCATCTGGGATGCCGCTGCCACGAGGCTCTTGGGGTCGTCGCTGTGGCGGCCGAGGCTCTGCTGGATCGCCATCACTTCGGCGTCGTGCAAGGGCTTGATCTTGAGCAGCGTGTCGACGAACAGCCGGTAACCCTTGCCGGTCGGGATGCGGCCGGCGGAGGTGTGGGGCGACGTGACAAACCCGAATTCCTCGAGATCGGCCATCACGTTGCGGATGGTGGCTGAACTCAGGTTGAGGC
>JANNNQ010000032.1:0-3043 GCA_031398625.1 Pseudomonadota bacterium | reverse complement strand
CGATGTCCTGTATCACCGCTATGACGGTGGCGGGGTGAAGATCGACGGGCCTTCGCTGCTGGTACGGAAGAAGTTCGCCGAGAAGTATTCGGTCTCCGCCAACTACTACGTGGACATGGTCTCGAGCGCATCGATCGACGTCCTCACGACTGCAAGCCCCTACACGGAGGAGCGGATCCAGGAAAGCCTCGGCCTCGCGTTCCTGCGTGGCAAGACGACGTACAGCCTCGACTACACGAACAGCGAGGAGAACGACTACACCGCTGATACAGCGAGCTTCGGCATCAGCCAGGATCTCTTTGGCGACCTGACCACGCTGAGCCTCGGCTTCTCGCGCGGCTGGGATGAAGTCCGCAAGCGGGGCGATTCGGTCTTTGCCGAAAAGACGGACCGACGCAGTTACCGCGCCGGCGTCAGCCAGGTCATCACAAAGAGCATGATCATGGCAGCCGGATTCGAAGTCATTACGGACGAAGGGTTCCTCAACAACCCCTACCGGTCCGTGCGCTATGTCGACCCGGGAAGCGGGAACGGCTACAGCTTCCAGGCGGAACTTTATCCGCGCACCCGCACAAGCAACGCGATTTCGCTCGACACCCGTTACTTCCTGCCGTATCGGGCAGCCGTCCATGGCGGTGTCCGCTACTTCACCGACACCTGGGGCATCGAATCGCAGACGGCCGAGATCGGCTACACCCACCCGACCCAGGGCCCCTGGACATTCGAGGCCAGCTTCCGCTACTACACCCAGACGAGCGCGGATTTCTATTCCGATCTGTTCCCGCGGCGGGATTTCCAGAACTTCCTGGCCCGCGACAAGGAACTGTCGACGTTTGACAGCGGAACTTTCCGGGTGGGCGCGAGCTACGAGTTCGCCCGCAGCGGCTGGCGCTGGGTCAAGAAAGGCAGCGTCAACGTCTACTACGACCGCATGGAATTCAACTACGACGATTTCCGTGACATCTACAACCAGTCGGCCGCGCCGGGTTCCGAGCCCCTCTATACGTTCGGGGCCAACGTCTTCCAGGTCTTCATGTCCCTCTGGTTCTGAAGCGATTGCAGCCAGCTCCATCGCGCCGCGCTACCATGGCGCGATGAACTTGAAGACCCTGCTGGGCGCGGGATGCCTGCTCCTCGCCCTCGAGGCAGAGGCCGCGCCCTTTCCCACCCGCGACCAGAATCCGCTGGTCGCCGCTTTTGGCCTGCCCTTGCCCCTTCCAGCCGCACTGGCAGGTGCCGGTGAAACCCGCATCGACACCGTGTTCAACTGGAGCAATACGGCCAACTCGCAAGCCGCGGGGAACGAAGCCATCCTCTTCGATCTGGAAAGCCGGGAGGTGCGGATCGCCTTCGAGCGCCGCGTCAGCCGGCGGATGGCCCTCCGCCTGCAGGTTCCCTATCGCCGGCTCAACGCAGGGGTGCTCGACAGCTTCATCGATGGCTGGCATGACGCCGTCGCGTTGCCCGAGGGAGCGCGCGTATTCCTGCCGCGCGACGAGTTCCGGCTGACCTGGTTTCGCGATGGCAGGACGCTGGTCGACTTGCGCGAACCGGTCAGTGGCCTCGGTGATGTATCCCTTGAGGCCGGCTACCAGTGGCTGGACTCGAATGCCGCGGCGATCTCTTTCTGGGTCACTGCCGAAGCTCCTACCGGCAGCCGCGCGAAGCTGCTCGGCAACGGCGAATGGGACTTCGGCCTGCATCTCGCCGGACGACACGCTTTCGGGTCCCGGGGTGCGGTTCACTGGCAGGCCGGTGCCACGCGGCCAGGGGCAGGCGGGCCCTTGGCCAGCTTGCAAAAGGACTGGGCTGCCTCGGCATCAGGTTCCATCGAATACGGTGTGTGGCGCGGCCTCTTCCTCAAAGCCCAGGTCGATGCCCATACGGCGGTCTTCGAGAGCGAGGCCGATCTGCTCGGCTCCGCCGTGATACTCACCCTGGGCGGTGACTACCGGTTTGCGTCCGGGTGGCTGCTCGATATCGGCATCACCGAGGACGTGGAAGTCGCGGCCTCACCCGACGTGAACTTCTGCTTCGCCTTGCGCAAGAGTTTCTAGACTGCCTTCTCGATGGCGCGGATGACGGTACGCAGCACTGTCAGCCGCGCCGACTCCTTGTCGTCGCCATCCGCCAGTGTCCAGGGGGCGTGCCGAGTGCTCGTCCGTTTCACCATGTCGCTCGCTGCCAGGCGATAAGCCGCGAAATGCCGGCGGTTGATCCAGTCCTCCTGATCGACCTTGAAGCGCTTGAGCGGCTCGGCATCACGCACACGAAAACGCCTGAGCTGCACTTCAGGACTGACATCCAGCCAGAACTTGCAGATCACCAGGCCTTGGACAGCCAGCTGGGCTTCGAAGTCGTTGATCTCGTCGAACGCCCGCGACCAGTCGGGAGAGGCAGCAAAACCCCGCACCCGCTCCACCAGCACGCGGCCATACCATGAGCGATCGAAGATCGCCCAATTGCCCTGTGCCGGCACCTGTCGCCAGAAGCGCCACAGGTAAGGGTAGAGCCGTTCGTCGGCGGTCGGCGCCGAGACAGGGATCACCTTGTACTGCCGCACGTCCAGTGGATGCACGAGGCGGCGGATTGCCCCGCCCTTGCCTGCCGCATCCATCCCTTCGAAGACGATGACCGCGCCCCTGCCCAGGAAGGCCGCCTTGCGTGACAGATGCGCCAGCCTGCTCTGCAAAGTGAGCAGCGTTCGCTCGTAGTGCTCCCTCGGCAGCAAGCGCGCAGAACGCTTGATGGCGAGCTCGGCCTTGCGAGCCGTCTTCTTCGCCGCTGGCTGACCCTGCGCAGGCTGAAACCGTATCGCCCGGCGCAGGGCCCACAACACGCGCTCGCCGACAGCCACCGAGCGGAACGCCGGATCGGATCCGTCGATGCGATACCACGGGGCAGCCTTTGTTCCAGTCGCCTTGAAGGCGCGGTCATACACCGAGTCGACGCGCTTTGCATGGGCGGCGAGCCAGCGATCCTCTGCCGTTACCCGCCAGCGGGTGAGATCGGAGGCGGCCAGCTTGCGCAAACGCTTGCGCTG
>JANNNQ010000027.1:0-1572 GCA_031398625.1 Pseudomonadota bacterium | reverse complement strand
GGGCCTAACCCCGCGTTCAACCGGACCCGCCGATCGGAGCAGTTCTTTCTGTTCGGTCGCCGGTGGCGGCGGGCCGGTTAACTCGGCGTTAGGGCGCACATGGACTGGATCGGTGCCGCTTTCGCGGTCGCGTTCATCAGCTTCGTTCTATGGGCTTGCACTGGAACGTTCGTCTCGGCGCTGCTTCGCGACCATTTTCCGGACATCTACGCGGAAGCTGGAATGCCTCGCGTTGCGGATTTTTGGTGGTTCTCTAAACTTCCGACTGCGTTCGATCGCTTTACGATGACCCGGCGCTTCCGAGGGCTGACAATCGCGAATTCCGACGTGTTGTGGCAACTCGAGCTAGCTTGCTGGTTAAGATGGCTTCATGTTGCAGCGGTTATTGCGTTCCTGGTGCTGCTGCTAGCTTCTGTTTTTCGTCAGAGTGCACCCTAACCCCGCGTTCAACCGGACCCGCCGATCGGAGCAGTTCTTTCTGTTCGGACGGGGGTGGCGGCGGGCCGGTTAACTCGGCGTTGGGCGTCACGACGCTGCATTGCAGCCGACTCACCCGAAGTAGCTGTTCGGACGTAGACTTCGCGGCACGCGTTCCACGAGGTGCATGTACCGAACCGACGCGTGCACTTCTGGATTGCGCGGTGGATCCGCGCCCTGTTCGTCGTGCCGGGGGTGATTTGATGAGACGTCGACTCCTTCTTGCGCTGTTCCTCTGGTTTGGGGCTGGGTTTGCCGGCGGTATCGTGCTGGGCCAGGTACGCCAGCCCTTGGTCGTAGTCCTCATGCACGGCAACGAGAGCGCGCTTCCGGGTCGGTTGGAGGCGCTGATCGAGGGACTGCGCGACTTGGGTTACGTCGAGGGGCGGAACTACCGCATGGACGTGCGCTGGAGCGACAACCAGGTGGAACGCCTGCCTGCGCTCGCGCGCGAGCTCCTGGCGAAAAAGCCCGACGTTGCCGTGGGCGCGCCGGTGCTCGCGGCGCAGGCACTTCAACGCGAATCGAAGACGGTGCCGATCGTGATCGCGAGCGGAGCCGGGGCACAGCGTCTCGGGTTGATCGCGAGCCTCGCGCATCCAGGTGGCAATGTCACCGGACTTGAAAATCAACTCGACGAGCTTTCCGCCAAGCAACTGGAGTTCCTGAAGGAAATCGCGCCGAATGCGAAGCGGGTGATGACACTTTCATCGGGGCTGGGCGCGGCCGAACCGGATGTGCGGGACGGGTCGCGCACTGCCGCCAAGGCCCTTGGACTCACTCTGATCGAAACTCTGGCCGACAGTCCGGGCAAGCTCGCGCAAGTATCCTCGGTCTGTGAACGCGAAGGGTGCGAAGCACTGGTCGTCCTACTCGATCCTAATGTGCCGAGCTTCCGATCGGAGGTCATCGCGATGGCCGCCAGGCTGCGCATCCCCTCTGTATATCCCACGCTGGAGTTCGCTGACGATGGCGGCTTGATAGCCTATTCGACGGATGCCCGCCCGCTGTTCCGGCGCGCAGCGACCTATGTGGTCCGAATCCTCAAAGGGGCAAAGCCTGGCGACCTGCCGGTCGAGCGGCCGACCAAGTTCG
>JANNNQ010000005.1:0-3825 GCA_031398625.1 Pseudomonadota bacterium | reverse complement strand
CTGCGCAAGGGACTGCTTGGCTTTGTGGTGAGCGTGTGGTCGAAACGTATCGCAGCCTCCACAAAGGAACCCGGTGCTTCGGCGCGGGGGCATTGAGATGCTGACCATCGAGAACCTGAGCAAGTCCTTTGGTGGCGTGAGCGCGATGAACGGCGTGAACCTCCAGTTCGACGAGGGTTCGCTGACCGCGGTGATCGGCCCGAATGGCGCCGGCAAGACGACGTTCTTCAACCTCATTACCGGCGCATTCCGGCCCGACGGGGGGCGCATCCTTCTTGGCGGAGAGGACATCGCCGGGCTGTCGTCCCCCGAGATCGTGCGACGAGGCATCGGGCGCGCCTTCCAGATCGCGAGCATCTTTCCGACGCTGTCCGTTCGCGACAACATCCTGGGGGCCGTGAACGCCCATCGAGGATGGCATAACCGTGTGGCCCGCCGCTTCCCGCTGGCCGAGGCACGCGCCCAGGCGGACGAAGTCATGGAACTGGTCGGCCTGCAGTCTCGGGCGGGCACGTTGTCGGGCTACCTGTCGCACGGCGAGCAAAAGCTGCTCGACATTGCCCTCGCGCTGGCGCTGGAACCGCGGGTGCTGCTGCTGGATGAACCGACCGCCGGCATGGGGCCGGAGGAACGCTGGCAGATGATTGAAACCGTGCATCTGCTGTGGGAACGCAAGAAAATGACGCTGATTTTCATCGAACACGACATGGACATCGTGTTCAAGTATGCACAGACCATCCGGGTGCTGAGCTACGGCAGCGTGCTCGCGGAAGGCTTGCCCGCCGACGTGCGCCGCAATCCAAAAGTCATCGAGGCCTATCTCGGCGCCCGTTTCGAAGAGGGCAGGGCATGAGCGGTCGCGTAATTTTCGAGGCCGACCGCATCGACGTGTTCTATGGCACCAGCCAGATCCTGTTCGGAGTCAGCATCGCCGTGACCGAGGGCCAGACCATGGCCCTCCTGGGGCGCAACGGTGCGGGGAAATCCACGACCCTGAAGGCGATCGCCGGCATTGCGCCGCCCGCGCGCGGGATTGTCCGGGTGCTCGGAAAGGAACTGCAGGGCCGCAAGCCGCACACCATTGCCCGTGCCGGAATCGGCTTCGTACCCGAGGACAGGCAGGTGTTCCCGGAACATACGGTCGACGACAATTTGATCATTGCCGCCAAGAAGGGGCCGGACGGGCAGGACTACTGGAACCCGGCCCGCATCTACGAGATGTTTCCGCTGCTTGCCCCCCTGAAAGGCCGCATGGCGGGAAATCTTTCGGGAGGCGAGCAGCAGATGCTCACGATTGCGCGCACGCTCATGGGCAATCCCACCGGCCTGTTGCTCGACGAGCCCAGCGAAGGCCTGGCACCGGTGATCGTGGAACGAATCGGGGAGTTGCTGCGCAAACTGCGGGACATGGGCGTGACGGTGCTGCTCGCCGAGCAGAACATGCACTTCTGTCTCGGCATCGCCAGCCATGCGACGGTGATCGACAAGGGGCAGATCGTCTACGGCGACACCATCGAAGCCTTGCGCAGCAACGATGCGGTCAAGAGCCGGTACCTGGCGCTGTAGCGCGTAGTTGATTAGTGCTTGAACCACGGAGGACACGGAGGACACGGAGAAATGAAAGAAGACAAGGGGCGATTTGATGTCAGAATCGGGAGGAATTGGGAATGTCGTCGCCAATGTTTCCTGCCAGTGCATATCATCGTGCCAAAAATCCTTCCCCGACTATTCTTCATTTTGGTTTCCTCCGTGCCCTCCGTGTCCTCCGTGGTTCATTCTTATTTCATGAAATGCTTTTTGGAATCGAGTCTAGGAGAAATCATTAATGCGTCCGCTTGAAGGCGTTACGGTCGTGGCCCTCGAACACGTGATCGCCGGCCCTTTCTGCACCCGCCAGCTCGCGGATCTCGGTGCGCGCATCATCAAGATCGAGCGTCCGGGCGTCGGCGATCCGGCCCGCGCCTACGACGAGCGCGTGCAGGGCATGTCGTCGCATTTCGTCTGGACCAACCGCTCCAAGGAAAGCATTACGCTCGACCTGAAGCGGGACGAAGCGCGCAAGGTCGTGCATGAACTGCTGGAAAACGCGGATGTCCTGGTTCAGAACCTTGCCCCGGGCGCCGCGGCGCGCATGGGCTTTTCCTTCGATACGCTCAAGGACCGCTATCCGCGCCTGATCGTCTGCGATATCTCGGGCTACGGCGCCGACGGGCCGTATCGGGACAAGAAGGCCTATGACCTGCTGATCCAGAGCGAGTCCGGTCTGCTGTCGGTCACGGGCACGCCGGAGACGCCGTCGAAGGCGGGATGCTCGATCGTCGACATCGCTTCCGGCATGTACGCTTATACGAACATCCTTGCCGCGCTGATCCAGCGCGGGCGCACCGGCAAGGGCAGCCGCATCGACATTTCCATGCTGGAAAGCATGGTCGAATGGATGAGTTTCCCGCTCTACTATGCCTATGAGGGTGCGGAGGCGCCGGTTCGCGCCGGTGCCTCGCACGCAACCATTTATCCGTACGGGCCTTTCCCGGCCGGCGACGGCAAGATCGTCATGCTCGGATTGCAGAACGAGCGCGAGTGGGCGGTCTTTTGCGACAAGGTGCTCGAGCAGCCGGAACTCAAGACCGATCCGCGCTTCTCTTCCGGCCCGCGCCGCTCCACTGCGCGCAAGGCGCTATACGAGATCATAGTCGCAGCGCTTTCGCATCTGACTGCGGAAGAGATCGTCAAAAGGCTCGACGATGCGCAGATCGGCAATGCGCGCATGAACGACATGCGCGAGGTCTGGGAGCATGCGCAACTGCGGGCCCGCCAGCGCTGGATGGACGTCGACAGCCCGGCGGGCAAGATCAAAGCGATGCTGCCACCGGGCGTGCCGGACAGCTTCGAGCCGCGCATGGACCCGATTCCTGCCATTGGCCAGCATACCGACGCCATACTCGGGGAGCTGGGGTACGACCACGCGGCAATTGCCGGATTGCGGACGAGTGGCGTGATATGACCGTGGAGATCGCCCGTTCCTACCTTTATGTACCGGGCAACCGGCCCGACCGTTTCGACAAGGCTTGTGCTGCCGGTGCCGATGCAGTGATCGTCGACCTCGAGGATGCCGTGCCGCCGGCTGAAAAGGATTCCGCCCGGGCGGCGTTGGTTTCCTGGCTGTCGCCGGACAAGGCGGTGCTGGTCCGGGTCAATGCTTCCGGGTCGGAATGGTTCGGCCGCGATCTCGCGGCCTGCGAGGCGGCCGGCGTCACCGGTGTGATTCTTCCCAAGGCTGAAAAAATCGGCGAGGACGTGGTGGCGCTGTGCCGCCGGAAAGGCCTGGCGCTTTTTCCCCTGATCGAAACGGCAGCGGGCATGGCCCAGGCGGAGGCGGTGGCGGCAACGCCATGCGTGCAACGTTTGATGTTCGGCACCATCGATTTCCAGTTCGAACTCGGCATCGATGGCGACGGCGATGAACTGCTGGCGTTCCGTTCCCGCCTTGTCCTGGCCTCCCGGCTGGCAGGCATCCAGTCCCCGGTCGACGGGCCTTGCACCACATGGGAAGACGGGGACTTGCTGATGGCGGATTCGCAGCGCGCTCGCAGGCTGGGATTCGGCGGCAAGCTGTGCATTCATCCGAAGCAGGTCGCGATCGTCAACGCGGCGTTTTCACCGGGTGAAGCCGAAATCGCATGGGCACCCGCGCAAACCGAGGCGTCCACGCCGAGCTTTCGCGGGCGGCGGTTCGGACTGCCGAGGTCGCCGGTGATGCACTTCATGTGAGGGCGGTTTCGTCGATGTCGATGATGGCGCGCGCGGTGCAGCTGTCGGCCGTGT
>JANNNQ010000441.1:0-1939 GCA_031398625.1 Pseudomonadota bacterium | reverse complement strand
GCTCAGGCGATCAGCCCGGATCTGGACGACACTCGGCTTGTGTCCACCCGTCGTTGCGAGAATCGCTCCGAAGTCGAGATCCTGGGTGAGAACGACGGCATCATGCGTTCGCGCATGGTCCATCACCATTGCATCCGAAGCATCCGCAGGTCCGATGTCTGACCAATGAATGGCCTCGTGTCCGGCCGCATTCAGATAGGAGGACCACGCTGGCGACAGATTCATGTCGAGCAGCAGTTTCACGCAGAGGCCAGTGTGACCTCACGTTCTTCGGCGCGCCATGCCGCATAACGCAGTGCCTGGGTGATGTCCTCGCGCTCCAGATAGGGATACTCCGCAAGCAGCTGCTCGACACTCGCGCCCGCCGCGATCTGGCCGACAATCATCCCGACGGTGACCCGCATGCCGCGAATGCAGGGCTTGCCCCCCATGGTGTCGGGTCGCTGGGTAATCCGCTCCAGGAAGTCCATGCCAAGTCTCCATCGACGTTTCTTGGCCCATGATGCAGGTCGGCGGTGTTCAGGGCAATGGCATAGGCATGGTCGGCCGGATTGAGGCAAGTAGCCCGCAACTGACAACATTGCCCGGGTGCCCGCAGCGGCTGCAGGCTCGACCGGAGTTCCAGGCACTTAAGGCGTTACGGCTTTCCCTTCTTCGGCTCCACCACCAGCCGCGTCCGGCTGAGGCGATCGTGCCACGCCAGGTGTTCGCGATCGACGAGCACCCACAGGAATCCGAGTCCGGCGGGGATCCATGACAGGCACGCTGCGCCGAGCCGCTTGAAGGAGTCGCTCCACGAGAGGGACCTGCCATCCCAGCGTTCGATGCGCAGCCGCCACGCGGCCATGCCGAGCGTCTGCCCACGGTTCACCCAGAACCAGCCGAAGAAGGCGACGATGAGCACCAGCAACACGAGCTGGTAGACGGTTTCAAGCGCGCCGGACTGTGCGGGTGTAATGGCTTCTCCGCCGGTCAGCGGCAGGACCAGCAGCGTGACCGCCATCAGCACCGCCAGCACCAGCAGCGTGTCGTACAGCATCGCTCCCAGCCGGCGCAGCAGGCTGGCCACCGGCAATGAGGGGGTGCTCATCGGGTGCGGGCGATGGCAATGGCGGCAGTCAGCATGAGCAGCACTGTTGGTGCCCACGCGATGACGAGCGGATCGAAACCGAACAAGGCGCCGCCGCTTTCAAGCAGTCGCGCAAGGAAGAAGAAACCGGCGCCGATCAGGATTCCCAGCACCGTCCGCGCGCCGGCGCCGGAAGAGCGCAGCGGTCCAAGCGCAAACGGCACCGCCAGCATCACCACGACAATGAGCGCCGCCGTCCGCGCGATCCGGGCCCAGAAGGCGGCTTCGAAGCGGGCGGCCTCCAGCCCGTTCTGCTTCAGGTGGCCGACGTAGGCGTACAGCTCGCGGCTGGAGAGCGAACTCGGGTTCACCGAGGCCAGGCCCAGGAACTCCGGTGCGAGCCGCGTCGGCAGCGCCCTGGACGGCTCACGGGTGACCTCAACGCCCTCGGGCGTGAATGCCGACTCCTCGTAGTTTTCGAGCACCCATTCGTTACCGGGACCCACGCTCGCCGAACTCGCCTGCGCCAGACTCAGCAAGCGCCGCTGCTCGTCGAAGCGGAAGACGAAGATGCCGGCGAACCGGTTGTCAGCGGACTGCTGCTGCACGGAAATGAACGTCTCCCCTTCCTTGGCCCAGGCGCCCCGGCTCCCCGCCTGGCTGAACTCCTGGAAGCGAGCCAGCGTCTTCTGCTGGATTGCGTACTGCTCCAGGGGTGGCGCGATGTATTCGCCCAGCAACCAGGCAAGGCCGCACAGCACGACACCCGCCAGCCCGGTCCATGCCGCGATTCGCGCGACCGAAATCCCGGCTGCACGCATGACGATCAGCTCGCTCGCCCGGGCGAGGTTGCCGAGGCCCAGCAACGCC
>JANNNQ010000438.1:0-30522 GCA_031398625.1 Pseudomonadota bacterium | reverse complement strand
CGCGACATCCTGATCAAGACCACGTGCAACGTCGCCTTTATTAAGATCGGCAGGAATGATTCCCTGTTGCCGCCAAGAGCAGCAAGCGGACCCCAGATGACCGTGGTGGGTGATTCCTATCAGTGCTCCGCAGGGACGGGCTATGCGGAGATCGGCGATCTCCCCTATGAGATTTCCGCACGCCTCGGAATCGGCAATGTTGCCGTCGATGCCATCAGGGGCACGGGGTACTGGAATTCCGGCGGCGATTACGGGAACTTCAACGATCGCCTCGCTTCGCACGGCACTGACAACTCGACGGTTTTTCTCGTCGTCGGTGGCATCAATGACTATGGCGATCTGATCGGTGCATTGCGGACGGTCTGGCCGTCACGGACCGAGTACGAACAGGCGGTCGCCGGATACCTGCAAAACCTGAGAGCTGCGCGGCCTGAAGCGTTGATTGTCGTGACGGCGCCGTTCTCTCCGAATCCGACGCTTGCCGATTCGTCGTACGTGGCTGGCGCAGTGACGAATACCAGCGGTCTCGGTGATTTCCTCTTCAAGGCCAGGATACAGAAGGACGCATTGTTACAGGTCGCGGGACCCTGGGTGCATGTCGACGTATTGACAGGAGGCGGGTGGTTGAACTCGTCCGGTGCCTCCGGCGACGTGACTCAGTTGCCGTGGTTCACCGGCGGGATTCCGGCTCCGGGCACCACTGCCGGATACAAACCCGGGAATCCGGCAGGCGGAGGCGGCGGAGGATTTGGCGGCATTTCGCGAATCCCCGTAGTCTCCGGTGGCCTCTACACGCAGGCTCCCGATGTCCGGGCATCCGGGGGCTCGGGGCGGGGCCTCCTGTTGTCGTCCTCGATTGACGAGGCTGGCGCGCTGTCGGCCATTCACGTGGTGTCTCCCGGCCAGGGCTACTCCGAAGGAACAGGGCTCCCGGATATAGAGATCGATCCCGCGTACGAGCAATCCCCCGCCGATATCGCCCCGCCTGTGCTCGTTCAGGGGGTCAATCCGAACGGCACCTATCCATTGCCGGAGCTGCTGCCGGCTGGCGTGAGCGGTGATCTCAACAACGTGTATCAATTCCTGCTCGAAGACGCGGTGCATCCTTCGCCGCGAGGCAATGAGTATCTGGCGGAGCGGCTTGCCCGCAGTATCTTCGACGCCGTGATGGCGCTCTAGGAAGCGTCCATGATGCGGCAGCTTCCGGGCAACAGCTCAGACACAAGCAGTCAAGGCGGTCGGCATATCACGCACGTATGCCTTGCGCAGACAAAGTGGCTACGGCGGGCTCACTCGCTTGTCATAATTACCCACTACCTTGCCGTTGTAGCCGAACACAACCGTCAGCCGTCGTTAACCTTTCCCGGCAATAACAGAAGACCATGCGCCGCGCGATACTGCACGTTCCCCAGCCAATGCTGCGCGTACTCGACTTTCTCAAGCGGGAAGTCGAAGCCTACGAAGTGGCATCGTGGAAGAAAAGCATGGCGCACTGCGGCCGCGATGTGGCAATTTCGGCCCACTGCTCGATCTGGGGATACGAAGGGTTTTCCATTGGCGACCGCAGCGTGATCAACCGGTTCACCCACGTATTTGCGAGCGGAGGGGTGCACATCGGGCGCGATGTACTGATATCTGCCAACTGTTCCATCTCGTCCGTGACCCACCCCGTCGCCGCAGCGCCGCGCGGTGCCGAGGCGCTTGTCATGAAACCAGTCCGCATCGGCGACAATGTGTGGATCGGCATGGCTGCCGTCATATTGCCGGGTGTCACGATAGGCGACAACGCAGTGGTAGGGGCAGGGTCGATCGTCACTGACGATGTACCAGCGGGCGTGATCGTCGTGGGAAACCCGGCACGAGTCCTGAGGACCATTGATGTCCCTGGCCGCGAGGTATGAATACTCAACCCACGGTTTCAGTCGTCATTCCCACATGCAATCGCCCCGGGCTGCTGAAGCAGTGCCTCGACGCGCTGGAACTGGCTATCGTCGCAGTGCCTGCCGACTCCGTCGAAGTGATTGTCACCGATGACAGCAGCGATGATGCAACCCGCATTTTCGTCACAGTGAACTACCCGTGGGTCAAATGGGTCCGGGGGCCGCGGCGGGGGCCGGCAAGCAACCGCAACACCGGTGCGCGGGCGGCAACCGGTGCGTGGCTGCTGTTCACCGATGACGACTGCCTTCCGGCCGAGGGGTGGGTCAGGGAGTTCACCCTGGCGGTCGCCGCCAAACCCGGGTGCCACGTTTTCGAGGGCAGGACCGTCGCCGACCGTGAGCGGTCCCGGATGGACGAAGAATCACCGGTGAATCTGGATGGCGGGTACCTGTGGTCGTGCAACATGGCGATCGGGCGCGCCACCTTCGAGCGCATGGGGGGATTCTGCGAGACGTTCCCCAATGCATCGATGGAGGATGTCGACCTGCGGATGCGGCTCAGGCGGGCCGGTGAAGACATGCACTTCGTGAGCCGCGCCCAAGTATGCCATCCGCTCAGGCGATCCAAAGGCCTGGCTTTCTGCATCAAGAGCGGACGGTCCTACCTGCATCTCGCCGAACGGCACCCGGACCTGCTCGGCAAGTACCCGTGGAGGACGCTGCTGCGAAGCATCGCCAGTCGCGCTTTCGGATTCTTTCGTGAGCTGATCCGCTATCGGGGCAGGGGCGTTGATTTCGCTTTCCCGGCGCTGGCTATCGCGATGTACTTTGAAACAGCGGCGAGAACCCGGCTAACTCTCGCGCCGCGAGCCGTGCCGGAGAAGCGCGAAGCGTGACCGGCGGCACCCGCCGTTGAGGACGGAGTCTCTGCCCGGCGCTGCTGGTCAGGTGAGCCGCGATGCCCTCAAGCCCTGAATGCGACCGTCACCAGCTGCCAGCCGAACAGCCCGGGCAGGCTGTCGCAGGCGGCACGATCAATTTTCCGGCAGAGTTCGGGGGCGAATCGCCGGAGCGGCCCAAGGGGGACATTTCCGGCCCCATAGGCTTCCGCGATCGTAAATTGCGCTGCCTGCAGCAGTCTGGTCAGCGTCTGCAGCGTGTACCAGCGAAAATGGGTGTCATCCATGATGCCCCCCTCCTGGTATTCGAAGCGGCCGAGGAGAAGATCGAGCCGGTTACGGAGGACGAGCAGATTCGGAATCGCGACGATGAGTCGGCCACCTGGTTTCAGCCTGGAACGAACGTCCACCAGCAGCTGCCGCGGAAAGCACAGGTGTTCAAGCACATGCGAGCAGATGATCGCGTCGTACGGGCCGCCCAGTTCTGGCGGAAGTCCGTTCTCTAGATTGAACACGGCGACATGCCGGCACCATCGGGACACGTGATCGGCTTCAGCAGCCGAAAGGGTGACGCCGTCGACCGTGGCTCCCCGTGTGGCCAGAAAGGCGGCATTGCCGCCGCTGCCACAGCCCAGGTCGAGCACCGTGGAGGGTCCTTCGGAAATCCAGCGCACGACTTCGGGATTGGCGCCCGCAGCGTAGGTCCGATGCATCACGCCGGCTTGTCGGGCCACGCCTGGGTCGACTTGTTCGTTCATACTGCGCAAACCTTGAACCTGATTCTCGAGCCAGACCGAGTCCCATGTCGCTGCCACAGCCGGACGGCAACAACATCACCATGAATCCAGTGCTGGTCACTGTAGTCGTCGCAGTTTACAAGAGCTCGACGGATCACTTGCGAGCGGCGCTATCCAGTGCCAGAGCGCAGACATACCGAAACCTGGAAGTGATCGTATCGGACGACTCCCCCGCCGACGATCTGCGGGGGCTGGTGGACGGGTTGCGGGACGCCCGCATCCGCTATCGCCACAATACACCCGCGCTCGGCGTTGCAGCCAATCATGCCAGCTGCTTTGCCGAAGCGCGTGGCAAGTACATCGTCATCCTGAACCACGACGACATGCTTGAGCCTGTCTTCGTCGAGCGCCTGCTGGCACCGCTTGAATCGGACCCGACTCTGGCGCTCGCGTTCTGCGATCACTGGATCATGGACGGGTCAGGCAGGCGGGATGAGCGTGCCACCGAGCATGCTTCGAGTCACTATCGGCGGGCAGGCCTTGCGATGGGCAAGCATCAGCCTTTTTTCCAGCTTCTCATCGAGCAGACCATTCCCATGGCAATGGGGGCCATGTTTCGCAGGTCTGCGCTTCTGGACATTCTCCCGCCCGAGTCGGGACCTGCCTATGATCTGTGGCTCACCTATCTGTTGTGTCGCGGCGGAATGGGGGCCTGGTATGTGCCCGAGCGACTCAGCAGCTGGCGGTCGCACGCCGGGAACCAGACCACTCTTGCCGACATCGCCTTGCTGCGGGGAAGCGCCGACTGCTGGTTCCGGCTAGCTCGCGATGGCAGTGCTCTCAAGTGGGAGCGACGCGCCCGAATCAAGGCCTCGCAAGGGTACTGCGCCTGTGCCAAGTGGTATCTACGGCGGGGCAGACGCACCGAAGGCCGTGCTTATGCAGCGCGCTCGATCGAAGCGCATCTGAACTGGAAGGCCATGGCCCTGTTCGCAGCGGGTTGCCTGCCGAAGGCTTGATTGACGTCGATTTGGTGGCAACCGTTGCAGTCGACCGCGACCGGACATGGGCCGCCAAGGCAGTTTCGGCACGCCCGAATCCGTAGAGGGCAGCGGTATCGAAGTGGGTCACTGCCGCATCGAAGGCGGCGAGCAGCGATTCGAGGCGCCGGCTGGCACCCCGCAGGCGATGGGGCTAAGCCGTTCCGAACGCTATCCTGGAAGCGGAGAGCCGGGTGCCCTGAACGTTCACAAGATCCATGGGTACTGGCGGAACCTGTCTTGTGAACCGCCGTCAGCGCATTGCCGGCGCGGCCTGCTGCAGGCCGTTGAGAAAGCGCTGCGCCATCTCCCCGAGTCGATGTTGCGGTACCTGCTTACGGGCGTTCGCCAGCCACTGGGGGAGATGCTCATCCAGTCGATAGAGCAAGGTCTCGCCCGTATCAAGCTGATCGCCTTTGAGCACCTTGACATCGTCCCGGGACACGATCACGGGAAGCCCGTGATCGAGCATGGCTGCGGCCGTTGCGCTCTTTCCGATGATCTGCCAGGGAGTCGTGGCGATACCAAAATCCACGCTCTGCAGCAGCGCTGAGACCTCGCTGCGTGGCCGCTCACCCAGTGCCGCGAAACCGATGCGGTCACCAAAGCGGGTACGCATGTCATTCCAGAGCGTTGCGCCAGGTCCCTGCCTGCCAACGGAAACAAGTATCGGAAGGCGTCCGGTTGCGGCTGCAGCCGAGGCGAGATCCGTCAGCAGCGATTCGGGAGACCAGTCTGGATGAATGGAGCCGAACAAGCCGAAACGCCAGGTGCGGTCATGTCCGCGGGCGGTTTCCTCCGGCACACCGGCAGCGATCAGTTCATCGTCGAGCCAGTACGGATCCGCATCGGGAGCTACCGGGATGCTGCCGCACAAGGGCAGACGACTGGACGTCACTCCATGCTCGCCGAGCATCTGCTGATAGACGGGGTTGGTCGTCTGGACGATACGGGGTTCAAGATTCCTCAGGAGATCCAGGATCGCCTGCCGCTGCACCCATCCGACCAGGCGCCTGCGCAACGCTGCCGCAGGCTCGGATCCGATCCAAAGCTCATGCAGCATGACGTGGACAGACCGGCCTTGGACCAGAGGTTCGAGTCTGCTGCGCAGGCCTGTTACCAATCCCTTGGGATGAAATCCGTAAGGGACGAACTGCAGGCTGATCCATTCGGGCTCACGGTCAGTCAGCCAGCTGCGGGCATGCCGCATTCTGTCCGGCAATGGCTGACCTGCAGGCAATCGCAGGATGTCGAGCGGCGTGACGGTCGCATCCCGGGTTTCCTCGAGAGGGCTTGTGACATGCCGGTCATTGAGCGCGATCAGCGAGCAGTCATGGCCGAGCGCCGCGCACGCCGATGCCAGGTCCCAGGTGTAGTCTCCGACTCCATCCTTGCCCGGCTCCAGGCAGGTCGACATGAAAGCGATGCGCATCAGCTGGCAGTGGCAGCATGCAGCGTCGCGTCCACCATCGCAGCGACGACTTCCGGCATGGCAAATGCAGCTTGCCAGCCGAGAAGCCTTCCGGCCTTCGCGGCATTGCCCCGGTTGCCCGCAAGATCGGTAGGGCGGTGCAACGACGGATCCGCCACTACCCACTCCCGCCAGTCGAGCGCCACGGAGTGGAATGCGGTTGCGATGAATTGCTCCAGCGAATAGCTTCTGCCAGTCGCGATGACAAAGTCTTCGGGGGCTTCCAGCTGCAGCATGCGATGCATGGCGTCCACAAACTCCGGCGCCCATCCCCAGTCGCGAACGACCTGGATGTTGCCCAGCCTGAGCGGCCGGCGATCGCCGGCAGCGATTCGACACGCAGCCCGCACGATCTTCTGCGTCACGAAGCGCTCCGCCCGCAAGGGAGACTCGTGGTTGAAGAGCAGGCCGGAACACGCATAGAGGCCGTATGCGTCCCGGTAGTTCGCTACCAACCAGTAGCTGGTTGCTTTGGCGACAGCGTAAGGACTGCGCGGACTGAACGGCGTGTGCTCGTCGGCCGCGGCGGCGCCGGTAGGGCCGAAGCACTCGCTGGAACAGGCGTTGTACAGCCGGATAGTCTTCCCCAGGAACCGGATCGCTTCGAGCAGGTTGATGGTGCCAAGCGAATTGCTCTCCAGGGTTTCGACGGGCTGGTCGAACGAGAGACCCACGGAACTCTGGCCCGCCAGATTGTAGATCTCGTCGGGCCGGGCTGCAGTCAGAACGTTCAGGACGCTGCGGAAGTCCGTTCCCGCCATCGAGTACAGCTGCACCTGCTCCCGGATCCCCAGCCGCTGAAGGTTGGCCAGACTCGACATCTGCGCATCGCGCGACGTGCCCGCGACGGCGTAGCCTTTACCGAGAAGCAAGCTTGCCAGGTAGGCACCGTCCTGACCGGTCACCCCGCAGATGAGCGCCCGGCGGGATGTCACGGGCGACTCATCCTGGCTTCAAGCAGCTTGGCGTCAACCAGTACGCGAAACCACATCGCCTGCAGAAGGGTGTAGTAGAAGCCGACCCGCCCGTCGAGGAAGCCGAACTGCAGAACGTAGCGGAAGAGGAAGTACGCCAAAGCCCGCCAGCCGGCCGGCAGCCGGTAGTACGCGCCCTTATAGAAGCGGCGTCGTTTCCGCGGGTCCGAGGACACCTCTGCCTCCAGCTTTCCTGTAGCGTTCGGCGGGCGCAGCAGCTCCGCGCTTTCAAGATCGCTCCACCGGTTGTGGCGGGCTGTCCATTCGGTCAGCGTACCGGCGTTAAGGTCATGCATGAGACCGGTGAGTCGTGTGACCGGGGCGGTGCACGTGAAGTGCTGATCGTACAGCCGGTCTTCGCACGCGCCGAAGCCGGATCTGAAGCCGGATCTGAAGAGTCGCAGGTGCCACGAGTTCTCGCCGGCAAATCGCAGTGGCCGGCCCATGAAGTACGTGAGGCGCTTGAGGAGGAACCCGCCGTGTGGCCCGGGGCTTCCCAGGGCAGCGCGCAGGGCAACGATCGAGCGTTCATCAAGGACTTCGTCCGCATCGAGATGCAGTTGCCAGGCGAACCGGTTGCCGAACTCGCGGATCGCGAAGTTCCGCTGGTCGGCGTAGTGCTTGAATGCACGGGTGACGATTTCGGCGCCGAGCCGGGCCGCGATCTCGCGCGTCGAGTCGGTGGAGAAGGAATCCACGACCAGGATGCGAGGCGACACCTGCCGGGCCGCGACCAGCGTCCGCTCGATCACGCTCTCCGAGTTGAACGTCAGGATGACGACCAGGACCTCTTCCGTTTCCACGTGTGCAGTTCCGGGTTCAGGCTGCAAGGAGGCGGCGGAAGTAGGAGATGGTCGGGTCGAGACCGTCATCGAGGCTGATGGTCGGCTCCCACGAGAACAGTTCGCGGGCCTTCGAGATGTCGGGCCGGCGCTGCCGCGGATCGTCGCTGGGGAGCGGGCGGAAAGCGATCTTCGAGCGGCCCCCGACCTTGCGCAGCACTTTCTCGGCCAGCTGCAGCATGGTGAATTCGCCGGGATTGCCGAAGTTCACCGGGCCGGTGACGCCCGCGCCGCTTTCCATCAGCAGCATCATGCCGCGGACCAGGTCGTCGACGTAGCAGAAGCTGCGGCTCTGCTGGCCGTCGCCGAAGACGGTGATGTCCTCACCACGCAGCGCCTGGACGATGAAGTTGGACACCACGCGCCCGTCGTTCGGATGCATGCGGGGACCATACGTGTTGAAGATACGCATGACCTTGATGTCGAGCTTGTGCTGGCGGTGGTAGTCGAAGAAGAGCGTCTCGGCGCAGCGCTTGCCTTCGTCGTAACAGGAACGAATGCCGATCGGATTCACGTTGCCCCAGTATTCCTCGCGCTGCGGATGCATGACGGGATCGCCATAGACCTCGCTGGTCGACGCCTGCAGGATGCGCGCCCTCAGCCGCTTCGCAAGGCCGAGCATGTTGATTGCGCCATGGACGCTGGTCTTGGTGGTCTGCACGGGATCATGCTGGTAGTGCACCGGCGAGGCCGGACAGGCCAGGTTGTAGATCTGCTTGACTTCGATGTAGAGCGGAAAGGTGACGTCATGGCGCAGGAACTCAAAGCGCTCGGCCCCCAGCAGGTGCCGGATGTTGTTCTTGCTGCCCGTGAACAGGTTGTCGACGCACAGGACATCGCGTCCTTCCCCGACCAGTCGGTCGCACAGGTGCGACCCCAGAAATCCGGCCCCGCCCGTCACCATGATCGTTTCATTCATGCGCTTGTCCCGTCATCCTGCGAAGTTGCTTGAGTCCTGCTGTGCCTGCGATTCCGGATGGCGCGCGCGGGATTTCCGGCGTAGACCCGCCAAGCCTCCAGGTCCTGCGTCGCGATCGCCCCGAGGCCGAGTACCGCGCCGTCACCCACCGAGGTCCCCGGCAGGACACATGCCCGCGCACAGATCCATGCATAGGCTCCGACCCGGATTTCCGCAGTGGTCATCGGAAATGCCGGGTCATCGATGTCATGGCTTGCAGTGCAGAGGTAGGCCTCCTGCGAAACGATGGCATGCGATCCCAGGCGGACCGCTGCGACGTTGTAGATGACGACATCGTCGGCAACACAGGCGTTTTCGTCGCAGACGAGATTCCAGGGAGCCCAGATCCGTGCACGAGGGTAGATATGGCAGTGCGAACCGAGCCGCGCGCCGAAGCATCGGAGGAGGAGCGCACGCCACGCATGCAGGGGGCGAGGCGAGGGACGGAAAAGCAGCGCGTAGACCACAGACCACGCTAACCGGGCGGCGCGGTTGCGCACGGACGTCTGTGGTTGCAGATAAGGATCAAATTCCGGGGCCACGGCACTCATGCCGCTGACCGTTCAGATGCAGAAGCGATTCCGCCTTGCATTGCGGCGATCAGGCTCAGAGCTGCAGCGTCGATGTGGAACCGCTTGCGGAAGCTGGCCAGGGCGTTATTCGCCATGCGCGCCCGTTCGAAAGGGCTCAGACGCAGCCAGTCGTGCAGCAGTTTGCCGGTGCCTGCGAGCGTGTCCGGCGCTACCAGTCCTCCCTGGTCCGCTGCGACTTCCCGCCAGATGTTGACCTTGTCGGAAATCAGTACCGGCAGCCCGCAGGCGAGGGCTTCCGCGACAGCGATGCCGAAGTTTTCCTGGTGGGAGGGGAGTACGAAGGCTTCCGCGGCGTGGAAGGCACCCCACTTGAGATCACCGGACAGCATGCCCGTCCACGTGAGGCGTGTTTCAATGCCCCTGTGCGCTGCCTGCCGCGCCAGTGCAGGCTGCAGATCTGCTGGCAGGGGGCCTGCCATGACAAGGTGCAAATCCGGGTCGTTGCCGGCGACCTGGGCGAATGCTTCGACCAGCAGGTCACAGCCCTTCTTCGGGTGGATGCGACCGAGAAACAGCAACAGGCGTTTATCGCGCAGCTGCGGAAACCGGGCCAGGAAGGCTTCCCGCTGCGCAGCCGCATCACCGACTGGGCCGGGGGTGCCGTAGTTGACCACGATCTCGTTGGCGCGGTAGAGGCCGAAGCTCTGCCGTGCCAGCCGCTTCTCTTCCTCGCACGTGAACAGCACCGCGCGGGCGTCCCGCAGCACGCGGTATTCGGCCCAGGGCCAGTACAGCCATTTCTTCAGGTGCTTGAGGGGATACCGGTGCTTGAACCACGGATCCAGCATGCCGTGCGTGAAGACAAAGTAGGGCACGGGGTTATTCCGCAGAGCGCTCCACGTCGCCAGTCCATGGTGCTGCCACAGGCCATTGATGACGACGGCATCGAAGCGGGCCGCCTCAGCCTGAAGCCAGTCATGCAGGCGGGGGGCATAGCGGTAGCGGCCCATCCGGCCGGGGCCTAGCTGATGAACGGGACAGCACAGGTCACTGGACCAAGGCGCTTCCGGACCGTCCGTCGTTGCGATCTCCACCCGGTGCCCAAGGCGATTAGCGACGTTACACAATTGTCGCACGCCTTCCGCTGGTCCTCCCCCTGCAGGATCGAGCGAGGAGATGACGTGGAGGTATTTCACAGTGTGTCCGGCGGTAGTTGTTGTTGTTCTTATTGGGTTTCTCATGATTCCCGCTAGGGGTGCGATTGGCGGCTTTATAAAGCCGTAATGTTATGCGGGTATGACAGGGGTCCTCAGGCAGATGAACAGCGAAGGGCAGTGCTCAGCCCGGGCGCCTGCATTCCAACAAGAGCGAGCATGAAGAACCACGAAACCCGCTTGCTGATCATCACCAGCAACTTCGCACCGGAACTGACCGGCATCGGCAAATATGTCAGCGAAATGACAGAAGGGATGGCGTCAGCAGGCGTGGCAATCCGGGTCATCACGACCCCTCCCTACTATCCGGCGTGGGCGGTAGGGCCAGGGTATTCCGCTGCGCGGTATTCGACCGAGAGCCTTGCAGGAGCGCAGGTGGTTCGCTGCCCGCTCTGGGTGCCCCGGCAGCCGCGAGGCGCGGGACGGATACTGCACACCCTGTCGTTCGCCCTTTCCTCGCTGCCGGCCATGTTGTGGCAGGCCCTCACCTGGCGTCCCCACGTTGTCATGGTGATCGAACCGCCGCTCCTGTGCGCTCCCGGGGCGCGACTCGCGGCATGGCTGTGTGGAGCCCGATCCTGGCTGCACGTCCAGGATTTCGAAGTCGACGCGGCGTTCGACCTCGGTCTGGTGAAGGGAGGATGGCTGCGGAGCCGTGCGCTGGCGGCGGAGAAATGGCTGATGCGCAGCTTCGACCACGTCTCCAGCATTTCGCCGCGCATGCTGCGCAAGCTGCGTGACAAGGAGGTGGAAGGCAGGCGCATCGGGTTCTTCCCGAACTGGGTCGATACCGCAGAGATCCGCCCGCTGGCGGACGACAATGCCCTGCGGAGTGAGCTCGCGATTCCGACAGGCACGGCGGTGCTGCTGTATTCCGGCAATCTGGGTGAGAAACAGGGCCTGGAGTTGCTCGTTACCGTCGCCCGGGACTTTGCGGCCAGTGAAAAGGACGTCCTGTTCCTGATCTGCGGCGACGGTGTCGCGAAGGAGCGGGTCATGAAGGCCGCGGCGGGGCTTGACAATATCCGTTTCCTGCCCTTGCAACCGTCCAGTCGGTTCAATGAGCTGCTGAACCTCGCAGCGGTCCACCTCTTGCCCCAGCGGGCCGATGCCGAGGACCTCGTGATGCCCTCCAAGCTCACCGCCATGCTGGCCAGCGGGCGCCCGGTTGTCGCCAGCGCGCGCGCCGGATCGGATGTGGCACAGGCAGCAACGGCAGGAGGGCTGGTTGTTCCCCCGGGCGATGCGGCAGCTTTCGGGACCGCACTTCGCCAGCTGCTGGGCGACGCGGCGCTTCGCGGCAGCCTCGGCCGCTCGGGCCGCACGTATGCCGTCGCGCACTGGGACCGGCATTCCGTCATCGCGGAGGCCCTGCGCGGGCTCGAGACCCTTCTGGACCGGTCCAGCTGGCACAAAAGTGACACATCGTCCCACTAGTATTCCGCATGCCAATGTCTACCCAATCCCTGCAAGCCCCTGTTTTTGCCTTCACCCGCGCCCAGCTCGCGGTGGCGATGGCGGCCGCGCTCGTCCTGGCACTGCTCTTCCAGGGCACGTTCGGTTTCCTGTACGCGAACTGGCAGCGTGAGGAGTACAGCCACGGCTTCCTGATCCCCCTGGTGAGCGGATTCCTGCTCTGGCAGCGCTGGCCGCGCATTGCGCAAGAGCGGTTTACAGGGACCTGGGCCGGGGTTGCGGTCATTGTCGCGGGCCTCGGCTTGTTCTTCCTGGGCACGCTGGCCGCGATCACTGCGATCGACGCCTACGCACTCGTCATTGTCATCGCAGGCTGCCTGCTGGCGCTGATGGGCTGGAAGGCATTCCGACTCGCGCTCGGGCCGATTGCCTTGCTGCTGCTCATGAACCCGCTGCCGGCGTTTCTCTACAACAATCTTTCTTCGCAGCTGCAGCTCATTTCTTCGCAAATGGGAGTGGGGTTCATCCGTCTGTTCGGCATCAGTGTTTTTCTTGAAGGGAACGTCATCGATCTCGGCTCCTACAAGCTGCAGGTCGTCGAAGCCTGCAGCGGCCTCAACTACCTGTTTCCGCTGCTGACCCTCGGTGTGATCGTCGCCTTCTTCTTGAAGACGCGGGCGTGGATCCGCTGGGTGATCGTGCTGTCGACGATTCCCATCACCATCCTGATGAACAGTTTCCGCATCGGTGTCATCGGCATCCTCGTCGACCGCTTCGGGAACGAACAGGCGGAAGGCTTTCTGCATTTCTTCGAGGGCTGGGTCATTTTCATGGCCTGCATGGGCCTGCTGGTCGCGGAAGTCTGGGTGTTGCTGAGGCTGACCGGTGACAGTCGGCCGCTGCGTGAAGCGCTGGCCATCGACTGGCCCGCCAAGGGAGCCACGTTGCCGGTTCAACCTCGCACCCTTGGCACCGCTCCGGTGGCAGCACTGATCATCCTGCTGATCGCGGTCTATCCCGCTCTCGCCATTCCCCAGCGCGCCGAAGCGAGTCCGCCGCGGGAGGATTTCGTGAGCTTCCCGATGCAGATCGAGGGGTGGGAGGGTCGTCGCGACAGCATCGATCAGATGTACCTGGATGTACTCAATCTCGATGACTACGTCATCGCCAACTATAGCCAGTCCGGCTCCGTGCCCGTGAACTTCTACACGGCCTATTACGACTCGCAGCGCTCCGGTCAATCCGCGCATTCCCCGGCATCCTGCCTGCCAGGCGGAGGGTGGCGCATCGTCCAGATGGAGCAGCGCGCCTTTGCCGAGAACGAGGCCGGCAGGGCGCTCGCCGTGAACCGGGTGCTCATCCAGCAGGGGGAATCGCGCCAGCTGGTGTACTACTGGTTCCAGCAGCGCGGCCGGACGATTACCAACGAGTACCTGGTGAAGTGGTTCATCTTCTGGGATTCGCTGACGCGTAACCGCACGGATGGGGCGCTCGTCCGGCTGATCACGCCGTTGCCGGAAAACGAAGACGTGGGGGCGGCTGATGCGAGGCTGCTGCAGTTTGTGCGTGGCGCAGTCCCGCTGCTCGGCAGCTACGTCCCGGACTGACGCCATATGAACGAGTTTTTCCTGCTCACCCTGGCTGCGGCCGTGAGCATGCTGGTCATCCCGGTGGCATGGCGCTTCGCCCCGCACCTTGGGATGATCGACATGCCTGATGCCCGGAAGGTGCATGTAGCTCCCATCCCGCGCATCGGTGGCTGGGGCATCACGCTCGGCAGCCTGGCCCCTCTGGTACTGCTCTTTCCCTTCGATCCGCTACTGCAATCGTTCGTCTTCGGCAGCCTGGTGCTGTTCTGCTTCGGCCTGTGGGACGACGCACGCCAGATCGACCACTGGCGCAAGTTCACAGGCCAGATCATCGCCGTCGCCATTGTCGTGTACCACGGTGACCTCTACGTAACGCGCCTGCCGTTCCTTGACGGCTACGCGCTGGATCCGCTGATCGGGCGGCCGTTCACCATGTTCGCGATGATCGGTGTCATCAACGCCATCAACCATTCCGACGGCCTCGACGGGTTGGCTGGTGGCGAGTCGATGCTGTCCCTGATCGCATTCGCGTACCTGGGATACATCGTGGACAACTCGCTGGTGGTGGGCATGGCGCTCGCTGCGATCGGCGGGACGTTCGGTTTCCTGCGCCACAATACGCATCCCGCCAAGGTGTTCATGGGGGACGCGGGCAGCCAGTTCCTCGGTTTCGCACTGGGATTCCTCGCGGTGTACCTGACGCAGGTGGCGTATCCGGTCGTCAGCGCCGCCCTGCCGCTGCTGCTGCTCGGCCTGCCGCTGGCCGATATCGTGGCCGTGCTGTTCCAGCGGATTCGCGCCCGGATGAGCTGGTTCAAGGCCACCCGCAACCATGTCCACCATCGCCTGCTTGACCGCGGCTTCACCCACTTCGAAACGGTTGTCATCATCTATTCCATCCAGGCCTCGCTGGTCGTCAGCGCGGCGCTGCTGCGGTATGAATCCGACGTCGTGGTGATCGTTGCCTACCTGGGGGTCGTCGGCTGCCTCTTTGCCGGACTCACGCTGGCGGAACACAATGGCTGGACTGCTCGACCGACCGAAGGACCCCAACGGTCAGTCGTGCCCGCAGCACTGCGGAAACTGGTTGCCAACAGGTGGCTGCGTGCATTGCCGTTCGCCTTCATCTTCACCGCCGTCCCGGCGTTCATGCTGCTGTGCTCGGTGTGGGTCGAGTCGGTGCCGCGCGATTTCGGGATGGTCGCCGCCATGCTCGCCGTGGTTCTGGCAGTGCAGATCGGCCGCAACCGGGCTGCAGGCTCGCTGATCGTTCGCGCCGCGATCTACGTGGCCGCCATCTTCTCGGTGTACCTGTTCACCCTGTATCCGGGAGCCGAGGTCTCGCCGGTCACCCGGATTGCGAATATCGGGATGATCTGCCTCGCGCTCGCCATCGGCGTGTTTGTCCGCTTCCTGGCCGAGCGGCGCTTCCAGACCACGCCAACCGACTACCTGATCCTGTTCGGGGTGCTCGCGCTGGTCGCATTTGACAGTATCGATATCCGCGACGGCGCCACTGCGCAATTCATCACCTACGCCATCCTGTTGTTCTATGGGTGCGAACTCATCGTGAGCCGGATAGCGGTGAGCCGGCATGTCTTCCACTTTGCAACGCTCGCTGTGCTCGTGATCCTGTCTGTCCGGCCCCTGCTGGGCTGAACGCCGGCCTGTCATACCCTCGTCAAGTTCGGTGCCTACGCTGGTCATTGATGCGCAGCGCGGCTGCCCGCGACTACTTCAGGTTCTGCCCGGCAATCACCGAGACTCCTCAATGATCAAGCCTGTCCGGCCGCTTGCAACGGCGCTCGCTTCGCTGTCGCTGCTCTTCCTTGCCGCCTGCGGCGGTTCGGAAGCGCGGCTTGCCGGTTACCTCGAACGCGGCGACGCGTACTTCGCCGAGCGGAACTACGAAAAGGCGCGGGTTGAATTCAGCAATGCGCTGCAGATCGACCCTGCCAATGCGCAAACCCGTTTCATGGTCGGTCAGGTCACCGAGCGGCTCAACAATCCCCGGGATGCGGTCGGTCACTACCGGGCCGTGATTGAGGCCGATCCCGGGCATGTTGCAGCGCGCGCGGCCCTCGGCAGGCTGTACCTGTTCGGCGGGCTTGCCGACCTCGCCACCGAACTCGTCGAACCCGGGCTCGTGACTGCTCCAGAGAATCCCCAGCTCCTCACTGTCCGAGGGGCAGCACGCGCGCAACTGGGAGACACCGCGGGGGCCATGGAAGATGCCCGGTTGGCGATTGCGGGTGCGCCGGGGGATGAATACGCGATTGCTTTGCTTGCATCGCTCCACCGGCAGGCCGGCCAGGCCGGGGAAGCAATCACGGTTGTCAGGCGAGGAATCGAGCTGCTCCCGGAGAACGTCGATCTGCGTGTCGTGCTCGCGGACCTCGAGATGCAGCAGAAGAATCCCGAAGGTGCAGAGGAACAGCTCCGCAAGGCGGCCGAACTGCAGCCCGAGGTGGTGGCGCACTGGCAGCGACTGGCCCGTTTCTACGTGGGCGCAGGCAAGAGCGAACCTGCCGAGCAGGCCATGCGCGATGGCATCGCGGCGATGCCGGACAATCTCGATGCGAAACTGGCCCTGGTCGAATTCCTGGCTGCCCAGCGCGGCGGGGCGGCCGCGGAAGAGCAGATGGCGACATTCATGGCGGCTGACAAGGACGACGAGCAGATGCAACTCGCGTTCGGGCGTTTCCATGAAAGCAGGGGCAATCTCGATCGCGCCGAGGCACTCTATCGCGAAGTCATCGACCAGGCGGGCACCGAGCCGTCCGGACTGACTGCGCGCAACCGGGTCGCTGCGCTCCTGGCGCGGAAGAACGACACTGCAGGAGCCGAGGCGCTGATTGCGGAAGTCCTGCAGGAAAACGCCAGCGACAACGACGCACTCGTGTTGCGGGCCAATCTCGCGCTCGCGCGCAACGATGCGCCCGCGGCGATCGGCGACCTGCGTTCGGTGCTGCGCGACCAGCCCAACGCCCCCCCAGTCATGCGCGCACTCGCACAGGCCCACGTTCAGAACAACGAGCTGGCATTGGCTGAGGAAACGCTGCGGACCGCCAGTGCCGCGAACCCGCAGGATGCACCGACTCGTTTGGACCTTGCATCAATCCTGCTGCGCACCGGCCGCCTTGATCAGGCCCGTCCGCTGCTCGAGAAGCTCGTCAGCGAGTCGCCGGCGAATCTCCAGGCAGCGGAGGGGCTGTTCCGTGTGCAGGTTGGAATGAACGATCTGGGGGCGGCGCGCACGACGGCTGAAGGGCTGCAGAGCAGCCGCCCCGATCTCGGCATTGGGTTCTACTTCGCCGCCATGATGGATGAAGCCGCCAGGAACCCCGACGCCGCACGCACCGGCTACGAGGCGGCCTTGCAGCGACAGCCTGATAGCGCGGAACCCCTGGCAGCACTGGTTCGTCTCGACGTGGGCCAGAACCAGCGGGCCCGTGCCATTGAACGGCTCGAAACCGTCATCAGCCAGTTCCCGGACAATGTCATCGCCCGTAACCTGAAAGGCGAGGTACTGACGGCGGACCAGCAATTCGCGGAAGCGCAGGCCGTATTCAGCGAGGCCATCGCGAAAGCTCCTCAATGGTGGATGCCGTATCGCGGACTCGCTATTGCAAAGATCGCAGCCGGTGATATCGATGGCGCCACGGCGGCGTTGGACGAGGGTTTTGACAAGACAGGCGGCGCGTTTGCCCTGGCTTCCGATCTCGCTGCCTTGTACGAGCGCACCCAGCGTGCCGATGAGGCGATCAAGGTCTACGAACGTGTCGTCGCGAAGAATCCCGGCTCGATTCCCGCCGCCAACAATCTCGCGATGCTGCTGGTGAGCTACCGTAGCGATGCCGCGAGCCTGGATCGTGCGAGGCAACTGGCTGACCAGCTGACTGCTTCCACGGAGGCGTCGTATGTGAACACGCGCGGCTGGGTGATGTACAAGCGCGGCGAGTACCAGGAAGCGCTGCCGCTCCTGCAGCAGGCGGTCAATCAGTCTCCGGACTCGCCGGTGATGCGGTATCACCTCGGCATGGCACAGCTGAAACTCGGTGACAAGGAAGCGGCCCGCCAGAATCTGGAACAGGCAATCCGCTCGGAGCGGGCCTTCGCCGGCATCGAGGAAGCCCGTTCGGCGCTCGAAGAGGCCAACCGCGCGGGGTAATGGCGTGATGCAAAGGAGTTTGCATCATCCTGTCAGTAGTGAGGTTGCAGCGCCAACGACACACTTCGCGGTGTGCCGCGGGTGTTGGACGCATTGGCGATTCCCACCTGCGACAGGTCAACGTTAGAGGACTGAAAGGTTTTCCAACTAGCGCGCCCGGAATGAGTGCAGTGAATCTTCGCTGAATTATTGGGAAAGGGAATGACCCGTCCATCATCTTGCCCCCTTGCTGGCTCAGGTTGAGCTCATCATAGTCGGCTCGAACGAGTCAATCTTCGCCACCTGGACTCTGGAAAAACCCCTTGCAGCCGGCGACATAGGCCAAGCAGATCCGGAATCACCGGTTCTCCTCCGGCTGGTGTCCTTGTTCACTACCAGCCCGGTCTCTCAGCCATTCCTCTGCGGCATCCGGCGTGAGTTCCTTGCTCAGGTGATAGCCCTGCAGGTATTCGATACCTGCAGCAATCGCCCGGGTCGCCATGACCTCGCTCTCGATCTGGCAAGCCACGATCGGAACCTGGAGAACCCTGCCGATCTCACGGACGATCGCGATGAGCGCATCGTTGCTGGTGTTGTCCCTGCTCCATTCGAAATACCTGCCCGAGACTTTGAGAGTGTTGATCTTGAGGTCACCGAGCTTGTTCAGCGGCACCAGGCCCTGCCCGAAGTGATCGATGTTCACCAGTATTCCCAACCGGAACAGCTCTGCGATCTTCGCTGCAATCCGCGGAAAGTCAGCCTGCAATGCCGTCTCATCGATGTCGAAACGCAGCCATTCGAGACCCACCTCCAGTTCACGGGACAAGGCAATGCAAAGATTCACGAGATCCACGGCGATGAACTGCCTTGCCGCGAGATTGATACTGACCGGAACAAGCGGCAGCGGCTTGCGCATCCAGAGCCTGCCTTGCATCAGCACCTGGCGGATTCCCCACTCGGTAAACTCGGGCAGCAACTGGAACTTTTCCAGCAAGGGCAGGAAGTCTCTCGCTGAGAGGACCCCCTTGTCCGGATGTTGCCAGCGGGCGAACGTTTCAAATGACTGCAGGGTCTTCTTGCGAGAGCCCAGGATGGGCTGGTAAACGAGCGACAGCGACCCATTGTGCAGGGAGTCGGTGAGACCCTTGCGGAGCGATTCATGCTGCTCGCTACCAGACAGCATTTCATTTGAATACGACTTGAAGGTGTTGCGGCCCGCGTTCTTGGCCTGGTACAGCGCCAGATCGGCGTCTGCGAGCAGTTCGTCCTGTTCGACAGCGTGAGTCGGACACATGGAGACGCCGATGCTGATGCCAATCTCCACACTGCGATCCTGGATGATGAATGGACGATGGATCTCGCGGATGATCCGTTCTGCGGTGCGGCTGGCATCCTCGGCGTGCTGGATGTCGCAGGCCACGATGACGAACTCATCGCCACCCAGTCGCGCCACCGTGTCCCGTGCGCGCACCAGACCCTTCAGCCGGCCAGCCACCTCGATGAGCAGGGCATCTCCCGCTGCATGGCCCATGGTGTCGTTGACCTGCTTGAATCTGTCCAGGTCCAGCATAAACACCGCGGCGAGAAGGTTGCCCTTGATCGACTGCCGGATCGCCTCCTGCAATGCTTTCTCGAACATCGCACGGTTGGCCAGGCCCGTCAGCGGATCGTGCAAGGCCATTTCTTCCAGCTGCTGTTTCTCTGTGAATTCAATCAAGAGGGCACGCAGGTTGCCGGCTGCTTCGATCTGCTCCTCCTGCCAGGGATATGCAACGCCCTTGACCGTCTCAGTCCAGGCGCGGAATGACGCGCGTGGCGTGAGCTCCGCGAATTCTTCCCCCGAATCGGCCTCGCTTTGCGGTCTGCCAGCCCAGCGGACGGTTTCGACCTGTTCGGTTCGCAGCAGCAACAGATAGTCTTCGCCGGCCAGCGGAATATAGAGGCTGCCGCTGGCGAACCGGACCAGAGCTGGATATTGGGCGAGGACGGGATTGATGGAGTGCAGCGCCGTGATGCGCGATCTGTCGTTCATCTGCAGGGAGTTCCTGAGCGCGCCGAGGCTGATGTCATCTGGAACGCTGCCGTTGTGGAAATCCTGATGGTCCAGATGGGCCAGCACGCCTTGCGCGCTGAAGACTTTGCCGATCGGCGCCAGTTGCGACACGAGTGCCCGTCGATCCTCTGACTGGGTCCGCAATGCGCCGAGAATCGCTGCCAGGCGCTCCCGATAAGCAGCGCGGGATTGTTCTACGCGGAAGTCCTCCATCGCAGTCATGTGCAGCCCGATCATGCGGGCCACCTCCTCGCACATCTGCCTTTGGTCAAGCGACGGGATTTTCGCAGTCAGGTGATGGCATGCCACCAGGCCCCACAATTTTCCTGCCACGATGATCGACACACTGAAAGACGCTTCGACCCCGATGTTCTTCAGGTACTGGATGTGAACCGGATGAACGGCACGGAACTGGGAGAAAGTCAGGTCGAGCGGACCGCAGTCTTGATGCCTCACGAGTGCGACCGTGTCGGCACGAACATCGGCGATGACCCTTTGCCAGTTGACCAGGTACAGTCGGCGCGCATTTTCCGGCAAGTCAGCGGCGGGGAAGCGCAATCCCAGATAACCCCCCACGCCAGGCTTCAGGCACTCGGCGATCACCTCGCCGTGCCAATCCGGAAGGAACTTGTAAAGCATCACCCGATCGTGGCCGGTGGTTGCCGCAACGGTCTCGATGAGCAGGCGGGCAGCATTTTCGGCGGTCCCGGTCATGGCCAGGCGTTCCAGGAACCCGACCCGACCAGCAAAGGTGAACTGATGCGGCTCGGGCTGACAAGGTTCCAGTTCTGCCAAGACAATGCTGCCGATGGAGTGGCTGGCGATCAGCATCGCTTTGCCACGGAACTCGGCCTTCTGGATCAGCGGCAGCTGCCGGGCGGTAGTGTCCGCGCGTGCGATCGAGCTGCCCATCTGGTCGTCGGTGAACACGACCTGCCAGCTTTTGCCCAACAGCTCATCAGGGCAGGCCCCAATGAATTCCTCGATATTCTCCGAGCAGGCACAGATCAGCTGTGTTCGCTTGTCGATGGCGACCAGGCCGCCGATCGACTGCAGCCGATCTCCGTAGGAGAGGTCGGTGGTCTTGCAGTTACCAAAGGGAGCCGTGTTCATCGCGCCGATTCCGTGGGATAGGGAGCAGTCAAATGCCCGGCCGGTACGGGCCGCACGACTTCAACGTATTACCTTGCCGATGAGACGCAGTCTCTTCTGTCTGTTGTCGAACATAGGGTGCTCGGGCACACCAGAGGGTCGCAGGGAAGCAGGGCCTGATTGCTGCAGGGAACGACCGGCCGACCGTTTGATCGACATTTTCCCCGGGCACCGCAGGTGTTTCGACGCGTTCGGGTACTCACGCCCTGAAGGGACTGATTGGGCGTCAAGCGATCTGAACAGGATGGACGAGGCAGAACTGTCGCGACGGACTTGCGAGCATTCCGGCAGAACCGGATTTACCTTGATTCACTGCGTTCCGCGTTCGCAATGGCCCTGGCTTGCAACGAGTCGGGAGTGATCTCGGCAATCTCCACGCGTCCCATGTACGGATCCGTGATGTTCGCGAGGTTAGCTCCCGAGTTGGCACTTTTGACGACGTCAGTCACCGTTGTACCGAGGCTTCGAAATGCGGAGACTGCAGCAGCGGCGTTGTCGACCACGAGGCCATAGTGAGTGAAGCCGGCCGGCCGATCCAAGGTTGCCTGCTGCAACTCCAGAAACGTGTCCTTGCTGATATGCATGTACACGAGCGTTGGCTCTCCATCACGCCCGGTGATGCGAAACGCTTCGCGGTATCCCATTTTGTCCGTGTAGTACCTGATTGCGTCAGGGATATTCGGCACGTTGATGCCGACGTGATTCAACACCGCCGCATCGGTGCTGGCGTTCTGTGCCACGCCGATGCTGACTGCAAGGCCTGTAATCAGTCCGGTGACAAACAACACTGAACCACGCATAGGCACACCTCGGGGGGTCGAATTGCGAAATGCACCCAGGTTGAGCAAACCAGGAGCGGACAAGACTGTTTCTAGCGTGCCGGAGAGACCTCTCTCGCCCTCTCCGGCGTGACGCAGAGATACTGCTGCGGCGTCTCGGTGCCCTGTGCGATCGTCTGTGCAATCAGTGGGTAGGCGCACACTGTGCGCACGCCGAACGGCGGGTCGAATACAACGCCACCCGGCCGCTGAACGGGTGGTGCATCGGGGGCAGGGGAATGCTCCACCAGGATGACGTTCGGTGCGCGCCCGCGCTGGGCCCATTCCTCGAGCGCAGCAACCCAGTACCCTTTGAATGTGTCGCCGTTCTGGCCACTTGGCGCCAGGAACAGCCGGTAGAAATCCCGGGTTTGCTCGACTCCTCCGCTGCGTGCCGCCACGGTCTCATAGCCGCGGGTCGCAGCGTCGGCCGGCACCGCGCGGCCGGCACCGCCGTGATACTCGATGATCTTGCCGCCGCGGGCCGCGAAGGCCGAAAGGTCGGGAGCGCCAGCAACTGCCGCCGGGACCCCATCCTGCGCACCGAGCACGATGCCATCGAAGGCAGACGGGTTGGCGCTCACCGCGGCCAGCGTCGGTGCAACGTCGGCGGCGCGGTTTTCCAGCCAGGAATAGCGGGGCGAACCGCCGTAGTAGGCGGCAATGATTTCCCTGGCAGCGAGCGCCGTCTCGTGCACCGGACTGCCTGCATCGGCAGACGCCACCGCATAGCCGCGCGCCAGCGCTTCACTTGTTGACCTGGCATCGGCAGGACCTCCGCCGAGTACCAGAAGGTTGGCATTCCAGCGGGTGTTCGGGAGCCACACCTGCACGTTGCTGGCTCGGCCCGTGCGCCTGACACTGACCTCGCAGCTTGCAGGTACCGGTACTTCGCTCGCGCGCCGGTCGTAGGCATTCGAGGCGGGTACGGAGAACGTGCTGGCCGGGACCTCCCTGGCACCAGAGATGCGACCCTGGGTGAGCCTCGCCGAAGTGAGCTGCATGCAGGCAACGGCGGGTACCTGATCGGGCCGCGCCATCCGGGCGGTCAGCGTACCTACTGGCACAAGGCCGCTTGCGGATAAGGTTGTGACCGGCGAGGCTGTAGCACTCACGCGCTTGTCGACCACGATCCTGCCGGCCTTCAGCACGACCACCGTATTGAGCAGATCATGAAAATCGTCGAACGGGTTGCCCTGCACCAATGCGATATCGGCGCGCTTGAGCGGCGCGATCGTGCCGATCTCGTTCTGTAGCCCCAGGTACGTCGCGGTATTGATCGTGAGGATACGGATGACGTCCTGCATCGAGAACATCACCATCAGTGACTTGAGCTCGTGCTCGAGCACGTCGCGCACCGGATAGTTCTGGTCGCTGCCGTACCCCAGGCCTCTGCCGCCCGAGGCATCCCAAAGTCGGCGCGCGTTGATGAGCGTGTAGGCGCCCTCGGTGCCCGTCGCGCGTCCCTGCGGGTCGCGGTTGGCACCGGCGATCGACTCAGGCCATAGCAGGCCGGTGCGGAAGCGTGGCAGATTGTCCTTCTGGTACACGTCGATGATGGGAGCGCCGAAGCTGATCAGGTCGAGCACGATCGTGCCGGTGCCGGCGATGTATGCCGCATCGTCGTAGCTCATGAAATCCTTGTTCGGCAGGTGCACCTGGTGGCGCACGCCCGCGCGGGTGGCGGCCACCATGGCGGGCGTGGACACGGCATGCACCATGATCCCGACACCTGACTTCTTCCCCTCGTCGATCGCGGCGGTCAGCAGCTCGATATCCTGCGCACTGGGGCCCGGTTCCGGGGTTGTCGCGATCTCGCCCGTGAAGTGGATGCCCTGGGCCGCCATGGCCCGGATCCGCTCGCGGCCCTGATCGGGTGTCTGGTTGAAGCCGCCGAAGGCAGCTGAAGGGATCACGTGCGGGCCGTTGATCAGGCCGGATTCGATGTGCTGGACCAGCGTGAGATTGCCCTCGGCAGGCCCGCCGCCGGAGAGGACGGTCGTGAAGCCGTTCTCGATGAGATCGCCCATCTGCTCTTTTTCGTAGCGCCCGGTGTTGATGTGCTTGTGGCCATCGACCAGGCCGGGCACCGCTGTCATGCCGCGACCGTCGATGACGGTGCCGGATACCTGCGTCGGGAGGCCGGGACCGACCGCGACGATGCGGCCGTTCTGCACGACGATGTGGCCGTTCTGGATCACCGGTCCATCGCCGATCGCAATGCGGACATCGACGATGGTGGCGTCCTGCGCCCAACCGACCGGCGTCGCGGCCAGCGCCACGCCAACGAGAATGGCCTTCTGGAATCGCTTCATGATTAAAGACACCCCCAAGCTGATCCGACCGGCGCAGTGGCGCCAGCAAGGCGAACCTGCGAATAAGCCGGAAGGAACATACGCCATCGCTTCGGGTACGGCTAGGCAGGAGCCGGTGCGGAAAACGGAATCACTCTGCAAAGAACAGTGAAGAAGGCCTGTTCTGCGGAAAGGGCCAGAGGCACTCCCCTCTGGTTGCCTCCCGACGCGTCTACCCAGTCACAGCTCAGCTCAGGTGCTGCTTCCAGAACGCGAGCGTGCGTTCCCACGACAGGTTCGCAGCCGCCTCGTTGTAACGTGGCGTCGAGTTGTTGTGGAAGCCATGCTGCGTGCCTTCGTAGAAGTACACCTGGTACGGCGTCTTGCTGGCCTTGAGGGCCGTCTCGTAGGCGGGCCACATCGCGTTGATGCGCTCGTCCGTCGCGCCCTCGGTGAGGGCGGCCATGTATATCGCGCTATTGCTGAAAGTCCCTGAAAGGGTCTGGGATGGTGGAGTCGAATCATCGGGACCAGTTGAACTGAAGGCGATGCCTGTCGTCTGGAAGGAAATGATGGGTAGCGTGCTGGCGCCTTCGTCCCCGGGGCTGCAGGCCGAGAGAAAAAGTGCGCACCAGGCGGCTACCAGGTGCCCGCGCAGGAACCCCGTCACGGGTCGCTCCCATCCAGCCGCTGTGTAGTGCTGATTCGAGGTGGTGTGATAACGCGATCGGGATGGGCTGGTGGTGGAGTGCTGTCTCCCGTTCGCGATCCCAGCACGACGCTGTTGGCGACAAATTCCCGTACCGAGCTGACCCGCAATGCCACTTCCCTGCCTGTCAGCCGGCGATTGCGTACGTCACCGAAGGACGAGCCGACACGCCTGTTCAAGGCAGTTCGAAAGAGCGTCTGGTTGAGCGTCCGGCGATCCACCTCCAGGAAATCCAGCAAGCCCTGCGGAATGTGCCGTTCTTCCACCAGCGTTTCGTAGCTGATGAACGCCAGGTTCCTGCTGGTCTGCTGCATCTCCCTGGCTGCGGCCAGCGCGGCCTGCCATTCTGCCTCGAATTCCCGGCAGTAATCCTGGATCTCGGCGGGGTCCTTGAAGCGGTATTCCCAGCGTACCAGCATCCTCGAGACCAGGATGTCCGCGGGATTCCTCGTGAGGAACAGGATGCGGCAGTCCGGATAGAGATCCGTCAGGTACCGCATCATCTCACTGTCGTTGTAGCGGATCTCCTTGAATCCCCAGCGCAGGCCGGGAGGGCAGTCGAACAGGCGCGCAATGCTGGAACGCTGCCATGCGAGGAACCCGTCGGCGTCAAAGCCGTTGGCCCAGTTGACGAATCGCCCCACATAGGTACTGAAACTCGCGTAGTCCGCGACATTGACCTTCCGCACTTCAGAGGAGCGTATCGAGCCATAGGCTCGTGCGAAATCACGGAGGAATCCCGAGTGCTCACCCCAGATCGCAAGGTCCTCGAAACAGTTGAGCATGCGTTGCAGAAGCGTGGTTCCACCCCGGTAGAAGCCGAGGATGAATAGAGGTGCGGTATCCGCCACTGGCATCTTCTTCCCTGTTGCAGGAGAGAGCGGATGACCTGATCGGTCGCCCGGGTTCTGTCGGTCGCTTGAACCCGTGGCGCGCATACCGACACGCATCACCACGGTGCCTCGAGAACGCGAACGCTGGTGATCAGCTGTAGTGTTCGAACATCAGGCTGTCGCGATGTTAGGTCGCGAAACTGAATTCCAACTGAACGGGAAGGGCCTTATTACTATTGAATACAATCTGTTTCATGACGTTAAGAAGGGCAAAGAATCAACGGGAAATGTATCGAGCTGTTGCAAGGGAAGGACATGCCCGGGGGATGTGGCGGCGGGCGGGGGGCGAGACCGATGGATCTCGATCTGACCTCGTGGCGAGACTCATCTCGTTGCGGTCAATGTCCGGGGCATCGGTTCTAAACGCCGGCACGGAAGGGAAATCGGAATCGCCTTTTAGATGACTGGCGTAATGCGCGCTGGTCTCGAGCGGGTGGGGTGCCGATCAAGGGGCCGTGGACAGCGAGTGAACCACAAAGGTCGTTCCATCCCGTGCGATCTTCACCGGAAATGACGCTTCCAGAGCGGATAGCCAGGCTTCGAACTGTGTTCGCTGGATGGCACCGGTAAACAACAGTTCACCGGCCGCCTGATCGCCCAGCCGCACTTGAACATCTGAATAGCGATTGATCTCCTCGATGACGCGACCGAGAGGTGTCCCCGAGCAGACGAAGCGCCCGGATCGCCAGGCCAGTACATCGTCGACATTCGCCGAATGCACATCCTGGAGAATGGCGCCGTTACCCACGGAGATCTGCTGGTTGGCCGCCAGCTCCCTGGAGGACAGGGGAGCGACGGTTCCTCGCTCATTGAAGGAGTCGCTTTCGAGATCGACGCGAACCAGTCCCTTCACCACCGAAACCACCGTGGCATTCGCAGACGCGTTGACGTTGAAAGCCGTACCCAGCGCCCTGACGGAGGCGGACTGCGTGTCCACCACGCAGGGCCATTCGGGATCCTCCGACACCGTGAACAGTACTTCGCCCTTCGTCTGACGGATGTGCCGCCGGGCAGGCGAGTATTCGACCGTCAATTCCGACATGGCGCCAATGATGAGCTCCGACCCATCCGGCAGATTCACGAGGCGGTGTTCCCCCCGGCCGGTGGAAAATGTTGAACTGTCGCTCGATAGAAGGAGGTAGCCCAGGGTCAGCGCGGCAACGGAAGCAGCCAGCGCGGCCCCGATGGGCAGCCACTGGCGGCGCAGGAAGCCAGTCACCGTTCCTTCGCTATCCTCCTCCAGTTCGCCGGCAGATGGCCAAGGCAGGTCGCGGATCGAGTCCATGCCGATCCAGAGTTCTTCGATCTCCAGCGCCACCTGCAGATGAGCGGCCGAGCGGCCCTTCCATTGTTCAAACCCGTCCAGATCGCTGGCGTTGGCGGCGGGCTCCTGAAGACGCAGAAAGAGATCCCACCCCTCCTGGTGAAGGACATCCGGGTCCGGCTTCGTGTGGCCTGGGATGATCAAGCGGGGAGTTCCTTCATCGCTCGTCTGTAATGCGTCGGTGACAGTGTCTTGCAGCTCGAAGCACGTATTTGCGAACCATGCTCTCAGTCAGTTCCAGGCGCGCGCCCCCAGGTGCTCAACAACTATGAGCTTGGCATCCGTTCCGACCTGTTTGGCGGCCGTCTCCGCCTGAATTCGTCGCTTTTCTATGGCGTCTACGAAGACATTCAGGTGCAGCAGGAGCTGGTCCCCACGCAGCGATGGACCACCAATGCGGGTGAGGCGGAGATCAAGGGCGTGGAGATCGAAGGCGCGGCAGTCATCAGTGACGCATTCCGTCTCAACTTCAACCTCGCCTACCTCGACGCGAAGTACACGGACCTCGGTGATCCGTCGCAGGTCAACCAGCTGACCCTCGATACACCGTTTCCTTTTGCACCGGAATATTCCGCTTCGCTCGGGGCCCAGTACAGTCACGGGCTGAATAGCGGGAGCGAACTGAGTTTCCGTACAGACTACGGCTGGCAAGATGTCACCTGGACCAACCAGGACGACCTGAGCCGCGTGCGACGTCCTGCATTCGGCTTGCTCAGCGCCAGTATTGGCTATGACGCACCTGGCGGAAACTGGGGTGTCTCGCTGGCTGGGACGAACCTTACTGACGAGTACTACCGTGTCAGCGGTTTCCGCATACCGGACGTGCTGATCAGTTTCGGCAACGTCGGTGCCCCCCCGCGAGTTCGCCCTCTCGTTCCGCTTCAACTTCGATTGAGAGTGCGTTCCGTATGCGCCAGGCAGGCTTGAAGGCCGGGACGGCGTGCCGGGTGGTGCAGCAACGCTGTACCCTGAGTACGGGGAAGTGCCCTGGAACCGGGGCGCTTCAGTTCTGAAACCTGGATCCGGGGGGCGACCCATGCGCAGATCGAACGGTGGAATGGCAGGGCTTTGGATTCTCGGCGTGATGTCGTGGTTCTTGGCTGGAGGCGTCTCGGCACACGATCATCCGGAAAAGCACACTCACCTCACCATGACCAACCAGCCGCGGACAGCGATGGTCTGGTACCGCGATATTGTCTACGACCGCAGCTACAAGGATCCCGACCGTGTCAGCCTGGATGTCTACGTGCCCGATCCATCGCGCGAGCGGATGCCCGTCGTCCTGTTTGTCCATGGCGGAGGATTCAGGAGCTCGGACAAGGCCTATTACAAGGACCTGGGCAACAAGCCCGATTGGCTCACGCGGGACATGGGCGCCATTTTCGTGCCCATGAACTTCAGGTTCCTGCCGGACGGGGGGTATCCCAACAGCATCCAGGACGTAGCCAATGCCGTGGCGTGGCTCCATGACAGTATTTCCGCCTATGGCGGCGATCCGGAAAAAATCGTCGTCTTCGCGCATGCCACCGGGATACTTGCAGGCGGACTGGTCGTGACCGACGAGCAGTTCCTGCGCAAGGCCGGGAAAAGCCTCGATCTCGTGAAGGGGTTCATCGGTGTTGACGGTGCGTTCTTCGACGTCAGCGCTGGCGGCAACATGATGCGCAACGTAGCGCCTTCGGCAGATGCTGCCTTGCTTCGCACCGCCTCACCGATCCACCAGATCGCGCGCAGCAAGAAAATCCCGCCGGCCTTGATCCTTTATGGCGGGCAGGGCGGAGAGGTGGGGCCACAATCGGAGGCCTTCGCAACTGCCCTGCGCGAGAACGGCTTCAAGGCCACGGCGATCGAGATGTTCTCCAAAGACCACTTTACGGTGAATGAGGACATCGGCATCCCGGGCGACGAGACGACGATCGCCGTTGCCCGGTTTCTGCAGGAAATCGGTATGGCCAGTAACCCCGCGCAGGCCAGGGCTCCCGGGGCCAGGGATTGACCTCCCCGATCTTGACGAATCTTGGCGTTCCCCGAGCGCGTGACAGCTTGCGGTGCTTTGCGGCGCCAGCGCAAAGTGGGCACCTTCCGGACCACCATGATCCGGCCACGACGACAGGGGGAATCGATGGACAGCACTACGGATCCGGCTTCGGTACGCCGTCTCTACGAGGCATTCAGCACCGGCGCACTGACCCGCCGGGAATTCATGCGCCGTGCCACGGCCCTCGGCATCGCGAGCATGGCAGCATCGGCAGTCGGTTCATTGCTTGCAGACCCTGCCTCGGCAGCCGAACTTGCGGCGAAGGCGTCGGGAATCGATCCGCTGCCCCTCGACATTGCGGAGTGGAGCTATCTCTGGGTCAACGTCAAGCGTGCCGATACAGCCCGCGGCAGTTTCGTCGGCGGCCAGCAGATATACGTCGAATACCTCGTCCCGGCCCGTGTCACGAAGCCGTATCCCATCGTGCTCGTTCATGGGGGCGGGGGCCAGGGTCTCGACTGGATGGGTACACCGGATGGCCGCCCGGGCTGGTTCCAGTACCTCGCGGCGGAAGGCTTCCGCGTTTATGTGGTCGATCGTCCCGGGCACGGGCGTGCGCCGTTGCATCCCCAGCTGCACGGCGGCTTCCCGGCACGTGCCAACACGATGGAGGGCCTGCAGGGCAACTTCATCCCCCCTGCTGCTGACAACTCCGACAAATTCCGCCGCAATCACGCCCAGTGGCCAGGTCCCGGCAAGATCGGGGACGAAGATGTCGCCGTCTTCCTGGCTTCGCAGGGCGGCAGTTACGTGCAGCAGCAAGGCGCGGGTGGGCCAGGCGGGCCGGGTGGTCCGGGCGCAGCCGGCCCTGCAATTCCGGCGAATCAGCAGCCCGCGGGACCGCCCAATCTCGCGCACATGACATGGCGCGAAGCCGGTGCCGACCTGCTCGACCAGATCGGCCCGGCCATCATCCTGACTCATTCGGCAGGCGGTCCGTTCGGTCTCCTGGTCGCCGAAGCGCGGCCGGATCTCGTCAAGGCAACGGTAATTGTTGAAGGAGCTGGCACCGGCTTCGGCGGCAACAACCGTTGGGGCCTCTCTACCATTCCGGTGACGTGGGATCCGCCGGTGCAAGACCCTGCCGAGATCAAGGTAGTGCGCGTCGAGAGTCCGGAGCCGGACATCGACGGCTATTTCCTGCAAGCGGAGCCCGCCCGCAAGCTGCCGAAGCTCGCCAACACCAAAGTGCTGACGGTAACGGCTCCAGCCTCGGTCGCGGCGCCCGGCAACCCGGGGCAGGTCGCGTTCCTCAGGCAGGCAGGCGTGCAGGCGGAGGAACTGCGGATCGAGCGTGATGCGCAGCTGCGCGGCAACGGCCACATGATGATGGTGGAGAAGAACAACCGCGATGTGCTCCGGCCAATCGTGGCGTGGATCGATCGCAACGTGACCGGGCCTGCGTCGCCCGCGCGCCGTCGCGGTACGGAGTCCACGGCGATGAAGCTCGCGAACTTCGGCTACTTCTGGGTGGGTGCCGAGCCGAAGAAAATGGACTACGGCACCATCGTCGCGGGGCAGATGTACGTGCAGTACCT
>JANNNQ010000432.1:0-2068 GCA_031398625.1 Pseudomonadota bacterium | reverse complement strand
GGTAGTGCAGAATCTCTCGGATCGCGAACGCAGCGAGCTGGTCTCATTGCTGCAACGCATCCTTCCCGAACGGCGCTGAACCCCATGGCACGCAAGGCGCAAGCCCGCAGAAAGATCATCCGCCCCCGGCGCAAGGGGCCGGGACTGCCGCCCGGCAGCCTGGTCTATACCGGCGAGCCCCGTCCACCGGGCCCGACGCGGGCCCTGATGATCGACTACGACGAGCATAAAGTCGTCGAGCGCGAATTGTCCGCGCCGGAGGAATGCCTCCCGTACAAGGATGCGCAGACGGTCACCTGGATCGACGTGGACAGCATGACCGATTCGAAGCTGCTGGAAAGCTTCGGCCGGGTCATGGGCTTTCACTCGCTGATGCTGGAAGACATCCTCAACACCGACCAGCGGCCGAAGCTCGAAGACTACGGTAGCTACATTTACATCGTCGTGAAAATGCTCGACCACAACGAAACCCGGGGCGAAATCGACATAGAACAGCTGTCCCTGATACTCGGGCCGAACTACGTGATCACCTTCCAGGAGCGCCCCGGCGACTTTTTCGACCCGCTGCGCGAACGCATCCGCAAGTCCTTCGGGCGCATCGGCAAGCTGGGGGCCGACTATCTTGCCTACGCCATTCTGGACATCATCATCGACCACTATTTCGTCGTTCTGGAAAGGCTCGGCGAAAAAATCGAGAAACTGGAAGACATCGTCGGCGGCCATCCGGGGCCCGAAACCGCGCGTCAGATCCATGCGCTGCGCCGCGAGATGATTTTCGTGCGCCGCTCCACCTGGCCGCTGCGTGAGGTCATCGCCGGGCTGCAGCGGTCGGGGTCCGGCCTGGTCCGGGAACTGAACTCGGCCTACTTCCGCGATTTACATGACCACAGCATGCAGGTGACGGATGCGGTGGACAGTTTCCGCGATCTGCTGAACGGCATGCTGGATTCCTATTACGCGACCATTACGAACCGCACCAATGCGGTCCTCAAGGTGGTGGCGCTGTTCTCGGCGATCTTCATGCCGCTGACATTCATCACCGGCATTTTCGGCATGAATTTCGTGTACTTCCCCGAACTGGAATGGCGCTACGGCTTCCAGGGCTCGCTCATCCTCATGGCCGTGGTGATCGCGATCATGGCGGCCGTCTTCAAGTGGAAGAAGTGGCTTTGAGGGCCCGGGCCAACCGGGGCATCCGCGCCGGGCGCACCGCGTAATACACATCCGGGAGCAAAGCCGGTCCGATTACCCCGGTCATCGGCCGGATACTGCCCGGAATTCCCGGTTCAGTCGGTTTCCGACACCCGGCCGCGCCGCTGCTTGACCCCGGAGCGCACCTTTTTTCCCGCAATGCGGCGTTCCTTCGAGGCCCGGGTCGGGCGGGTGGCGACGCGCTTCTTCGGCTTGATCGAGGCAACGCGGATCAATTCTGCAAGGCGTGCCACGGCATCGCGACGGTTCGCTTCCTGGGTGCGAAAACGCCGGGCATCGATCAGCAGAACGCCGTCCGCACTGACCCTGCGCCCCGCCAGCAGGCGCAACCGGGCCTTGACGCCGCCGGAAAGTGACGGGCTGCCGGCAATATCGAACCGCAACTCGACCGCAGTTGAGACCTTGTTCACGTTCTGGCCGCCCGGCCCGGACGCTCTCACGTAGCGAAATTCCAGTTCGGAGTCCGGCGGAAGTGTGCTGTCAGCCATTTCAACCTTTCGCTCGATCGCCCGGCGCACACATATGGCGCGCCTTGTGTAGGGCATCGTTTGTCGCAGCGCAACACCTGAAAATGCCCGTCTGGCGCGGGTTTGGCGCCTGCCGGAATTATTCCCGCTTCACTTGCAATTGGAAATTGGGAGGTCTACATTTGCACCGGGTTTCCCGACCCATGCTGCCTGCAATATGTCCTCAACAAAGCAGGCGTCGTGATGGGGCCGCGGGCCGCACGGAACAGCCCACGGAGCGGTACAAAGCTCAGCAGCGCCCCGACGAGGTGCGCGAGCGTGGCGCCGACGAAGGCGCCGTTCACGCCCGTGCCGAGGAGAACGAGGATCGTTCCCGCGAGCAGTCGCGT
>JANNNQ010000402.1:0-16816 GCA_031398625.1 Pseudomonadota bacterium | reverse complement strand
CGCTGGAACAGAGCGCGGTGCTGGTCCGGTCCATCATGAACGACAAGCAGACGCGCGAATTCGACTCGTCCAAGGAATGCAATTTCGCGATTGCCCCCGCGAGCACAAGGTGGCCGGTTTCGGCGAACTGGATGCCGTACTCCATCGTCTCGCGATCGCGGATCTCGCCGATGAGGATGACGTCAGGCGCCTGGCGCAGCGTGTTCTTGAGTGCGGTGTGCCACGAGTCGGTGTCGACACCCACGTCGCGGTGCGTGATCACGCAACCCTTGTGGTTGTGGACGTACTCGACGGGATCCTCGATCGTGATGATGTGCCCGCGGCTCTTCTGGTTGCGGTAGTCGACCATGGCCGCGAGCGAAGTCGATTTACCCGACCCGGTGCCGCCAACGACGATGACGAGGCCGCGCTTCGACATCACCACGTCTTTCAGGATGGGGGGCAGCTGCAGCTCGTCGAGCTGGGGAATCTTCGCGTTGATGGTACGGATCACGCAGCCGATGCTGCCCTGCTGGACGAAGGCGCTGACGCGGAACCGGCCGATGCCCGCGGGGGCAATCGCGAAATTGCATTCCTTGGACGAGTCGAATTCGCGCGTCTGCTTGTCGTTCATGATGAACCGGACCAGCACCGCGCTCTGTTCCAGCGTCAGGGAACGATCGGACTGGGGGCGGATCTCGCCGTCGATCTTGATTGCAGGCGGAAAGCCGGCAGTGATGAACAGGTCGGAACCTTTCTTCTCGACCTGCCGCTTCAGCAGGTCCTGCATCAACTTGATGGCTTGCTCGCGTTCCATGGTGGGCTCCGCCGGCAGGAAGGCTACAGGCTACAGGCTACAGAGTGCGAGGACAGGCTACGACCTGCACCCGGCGTTGAGACTGGGCAGCCCCGGCCTGGCTGTAGCCTGAAGCCTGGAGCCTGCCGCCTCATCTTAAAAGGCATCCTTGTTCTGCGCACGGAAACGTGCTTCCTCTTTCGTCACCAAGCCCTTCTGCAGGAGCTCGGTCAGGCACTGGTCGAGCGTCTGCATGCCCGCCGACTGGCCGGTCTGGCTCGCCGAGTACATCTGCGCGATCTTGCCTTCGCGGATCAGGTTCCGGATGGCGGGGGTGCCGATCATGATCTCGTGGGCGGCCACGCGACCGCCACCGATCCGCTTGAGCAGGGTCTGCGAAATCACGGCACGGAGCGATTCCGACAGCATCGTGCGCATCATTTCCTTTTCTGCCGCAGGAAACACGTCGACGATACGGTCGATGGTCTTCGCTGCCGAACTCGTATGGAGCGTGCCGAACACGAGGTGGCCGGTTTCCGCGGCAGTCAGCGCGAGGCGGATGGTCTCGAGGTCGCGCATTTCCCCCACCAGCACCACGTCCGGATCCTCGCGCAGGGCGGAACGGAGCGCCTCGCTGAACCCGAGCGTGTCGCGATGCACCTCGCGCTGGTTGATCAGGGAACGCTTGCTCTCGTGCACGAACTCGATGGGGTCCTCGATCGTGATGATGTGGTCGGGCTTGTTGTCGTTGACATAGTTGACCATGGCGGCCAGCGTCGTGGACTTGCCGGAACCGGTCGGGCCGGTCACCAGCACCAGGCCGCGGGGATGCATCGAGACATCGCGGAAGATCTTCGGCGCATTCAGGTCGTCGAGCGACATGATCACCGATGGAATGGTCCGGAAGACCGCGCCGGCACCCCGGTTCTGGTTGAACGCGTTGACGCGGAAGCGCGCCAGCTTCGGAATCTCGAAGGAAAAATCGGTTTCGTAGAATTCTTCGTACGCCTTCCGCTGCTTGTCATTCATGATGTCGTACACCATGCTGTGCACTTCCTTGTGGGTCAGTGCGGGCATGTTGATGCGCTTCATGTCGCCGTCGACGCGAATCATCGGCGGCACCCCTGCGGACAGGTGCAGGTCCGACGCGTTGTTCTTGACGGCAAACGCGAGCAGCTGCGCGATATCGACGGGCATGAAGACTCCTTGACTCTGCGCCGGGCAGGTCCCGCTAGGGCGAATGAACCTGGGCGCGCCGGTAGCTCCGTGCGAGCGATGACGGAACCGACCCCATGAAACAGCGAGGCTGAGTATAGCGGAGGCCCCTTGGCCTAAATATGTTAATTGGTCCGCAGTTTTCCTCGCCCGGCACGCCATATCCAATGAAGAGTGAACGCCTCGCCCAGGTAACCGGCCGGATCGAAGCCGCGGCCCGCCGCTGCCACCGCGATCCGGGCTCGATCAGTCTCGTCGCGGTCAGCAAGCAGCAGCCCGCCGCCGCCATCCGGATGCTGGCAGACGCAGGCCAGCGGGACTTCGGCGAAAGCTATGCCCTGGAAGCCCTGTCCAAGATCGGGGAACTGGCGGACCTCGCGCTGGTGTGGCATTTCATCGGCCGGCTGCAGGGAAACAAGACGCGAGCCGTTGCCGAACACTTCGCCTGGGTGCATACGCTCGATCGGGAGCGCATGGCGGACAGACTCAACGAGCAGCGCGCCCCCGCTGCTCCCGCTTTGAACGTCTGCATTCAAGTGCAGCTGGTCCCCGAACCGCAAAAGGGCGGAGTGCCACCCGAGGCAGTGGAACCACTCGCCCGTCATGTACTCGCATTGCCGCGACTCAAGCTGCGAGGCCTCATGTGCATCCCCCCCGCGGCGGAGTCCGAGGCCGCGCAGCAAGCCCTGTTTGCCCGGCTGACGGAATGCTCTGCCCGGCTGCACGGCAACGGCATCGAGACGGATACCTTGTCCATGGGCATGAGTGATGATTTCGAGGCGGCCATTGCAGCAGGCTCCACCCACGTACGCATCGGCACGGCCCTCTTCGGTCCCCGCGCTCCAGTGGCCGGGCTTTAGAATGCGGACCAACTCGGGCTGACGGGAATCGACCATGCGGGAAACCCTGGCTTTCATTGGCGGTGGCAACATGGCTCGCAGCCTCGCCGGCGGGCTGGTGGCCAGAGGCCTCGCACCGCAGCAGATCATCGCGTCCGATCCGGTCACTGAACAGCTGGCCGTACTCGAAAGGCAATTCGGCATCCGCACCACCACCGACAATCGGGTCGCCGTGCAGGCGGCCGATGTCGTGCTGCTGGCGGTCAAGCCACAGGACCTGCGCGCTGTCGCTGCAGACCTGGCCCCTGCGCTGCAAGCGCAACGGCCACTCCTGATTTCCATTGCCGCCGGCATCCGGGCCGCGGATCTCGAACGCTGGACCGGCCTCCCGGTGGTGCGTGCCATGCCCAACCGTCCGGCGCTGCAGAACTGCGGGGTCACCGGCCTGTATGCAACGCCCGCGGTGACATCCGGGTCACGACAACTGGCTGCCGAAATCCTGGGCGCGGTGGGCGTTACCGTGTGGGTGGAGGCGGAAGCACACATGGATGCGGTCACCGCTGTCTCGGGCAGCGGACCGGCGTACTTCTTTCTGCTCATCGAAATGATGGAAGCCGCAGGCATCGAGCTGGGATTGCCCGCGGCGGTCAGTCGCCGTCTCGCAGTCGAGACAGCCTATGGCTCAGGCTCCATGGCGCGCGACAGTGTCGATTCGCCGGCAGCGCTGCGGCAACAGGTGACCTCGAAAGGGGGCACCACCGAGGCTGCGCTCAGGCAGCTGGAGGCCCAGGATGTCCGTGCTATCTTCGCCAGAGCCATAGCCGCTGCTGCGCAGCGCTCGGCCGAGCTCGCCGAACAGCTTGGAAACCAGGGAAGCTGATGGATGCGTTGATCTTTGTCGTTCGTTCGATCCTGCAGGTCCTGCTCGTCACGGTCTTCCTGCTGCGCTTCCTGCTGCCGCTGGTACGGGCCGACTCCCGCAATCCCCTGTCCCAGGCAGTACTCAAGATCACCAATCCGCTGGTCCTGCCGCTGCGCCGGATCATTCCGCCCATCGGCCGCGTCGATACCGCTTCGCTCGTTGCCTTGGTTGTCGTCCAGCTGGTGACCACCGCCGTGGTGTTCGCCCTCATGGGGATCGGGCTCAGCTGGCCTGGGCTGCTGGCCGAATCGGCGTTGCTTTCACTCGCCCTCACGGTCATCCAGTTCTACAAGTTCGCGGTGCTGGTGTACGTGGTCCTGAGCTGGGTCGCGCCTGGTACCTATAGCCCGGCCGCAAGTCTCCTCGCCAGTCTGTGTGAACCGCTGTTGCGTCCGGTGCGCAGCATCATTCCGCCCCTCGCCGGGCTTGACCTGTCTGCCATCTTCGTACTGATCGGACTGCAGGCACTCGAGATCCTGATTGTCTAGGGAGTTTCTGATTGCCCTGTGATTGCGCTGGAACAGTGCAGCAACGCTTTCGACTGCAACTCTTTCGACTATAGTGCGGCGGGAGCTCGCCTTGAAAAACAACCAGCCCGGCAATCGGTTCATGATCGAGGACGGAGGGAAAGCACCATGACGATACCCAGCATGCAGAGCAGCCTGCTCCTGATCGCCTGCGCGTGGCTGGCTGCCGGCTGCGATCCGGGCAGCATCCAGCCCAGCCCGCAACCCGCCCAGGCAAGCGAAGAAACCTTCGAGAACTTCGGCGATTATGAGCTGCACTTCAACGCAGTCAGAACTGACCAGCTGACTCCGGAAGTGGCCCGCACGTACGATATCCAGCGCAGCACCAATCGCGTGCTGCTGAACGTCACGCTGCTCCACAAGAAGGCCGATGGCGAACCACGCCTGCCCGTGGAGGCTCAGGTGTCGGTGGATGCCTACAACTTGAACGGCCAGCTGAAGAACCTCGGGATGCGGCGCGTCACCGAGGGCACTGCCATTTACTACATCGGGGAAGTGTCCATCAGCGGCAGCGAGATCCTCGTTTTCGACATCAAGGCGACGCCCACCGGCGCGTCCGAAGCATTCACGGTCAAGTTCAAGCGCGAATTTTTTTCCGACTGAACACGGTCACCCGCAGAAAAGCAGCGAGAATAGTGCGAAATTTATCTGCGTTACTGCTTAAACCACGTGGAATCTTGTGCTATTTTCCTGCGCGACTTGAATCGCGGCGCTGTTTGTACAACCGCCACGCACATTGGCCCATACAGGAGACTGACGATGGCGAAAAAGAATGCGGCACCTACCAAATCCGAAATCATGGCCCAGATTTCCAAGGAGACCGAGCTTTCGAAGAAGCAGGTCGCCGAAGTGTTCACCTCGCTGAACACCATCATCAAGAAGAGCCTGCGCGGCGCAGGGCTGTTCACCCTCCCCGGCCTGCTGAAGCTTAAAGTGGTAAAGAAGCCCGCCACGAAGGCACGCGAGGGCATCAACCCCTTCACCGGCGAGAAGACGATGTTCAAGGCCAAGCCCGCCAGCAAGAAAGTGCGCGCCGCCGCCCTCAAGAGTCTGAAGGAAATGGTGAACTGAGCCCGACAGGCTTACCGTTTACGATCTGCCGGAGCCGCTGAAGCGCGCTCCGGCAGTTTCGGATACGACGGAGGTTCCGCGCCCTCTTTTCCGCTCAGGGCGAGGCTTTCCCGGCCTCCACCTTGAGCCGCAGCCGCACCAGGTCCCGGTCGCGGATATGCAGTAACCCCGCCACTTTGCGCACCAGATGCCCTTCATGAGCATCGATGCGTCCGTCGGCAAGACTCACCCGCCAGAGCATTTCGACCACCCCAAGCTTCTGCTCCTCGGTGAATTCGGCATTCAGCTGCCGGGTGAACTCGTGGAGCGACACTGCGCGATCGGCACGCCTGGCGGCATCGGCAAGCAACTGCTCGACATGCGCGGCGGGCTTGAGATAGCCGGTGAGGAGCTGCCGGATCTCCGCGAACTCGTCAGGGTTTTCCCTGAAGTCAGCCCGTGCCAGTTCCACCAGCAAGGCCGCGAGCGCCAGCTCGATGTCGTCCTTGCCGAGTGCAGCGGGACTCTCGCCACCCAGGTTGTCCTGGGCCCATTTCTTCAGCGTTCCCAGCATCATGTCCCCCCAACCACGCCTGCAAGCCAGTGGCGGACCGTCGCGCGCAACTCGTCCAGCCGCCCATGAAAGAAATGTCCTACCCCCGGCAGCATCACGAAGTCCGGCTGTGAGGGCAGCGCGGCGACCCATCGGGCGACGCTGCCGGGATCGATGACCTCATCCTGATCGCCCTGCACGACGAGCCACGGACAGTCAGGCACGGGATCCATGGGCTCGATCCGCTCTACTGCCGGCGCAGCCAGCACGAGGCGCTCCACGGGCCTGCGGGTCGAAGCCCGGAATGCCACGGCACCGCCGAACGAAAACCCCGCGAGCCAAAGGCCTGCCCCGGGCCAGCGGGTCGCTGCGAAATCGAGTGCCGCCAACGCATCGTCGGTCTCGCCCCGGCCTTCATCGTACTGACCCGCGCTCTTGCCGACGCCGCGGTAGTTGAAACGCAACGTGGCCACGCCCTGCTCATGAAACGTGCGGGCCAGCATATGCACGACCTTGTTGTGCATCGTGCCGCCGTGCTGCGGATGAGGATGACACACCACGGCAGCGCGCGACGCGCCTTCGGGTATCTCGAAAAGTGCCTCGAGGGAGCCGGCAGCGCCTGCAATCTCGATGGCTTCCAGGGTGGGCGGATGGAATGTCGTCACTCACTGGTCTCTTTGGGTCTTGATAGCGCGACAGGGTAGCCGGTGCCAATCGCCCTGCCTACCGTGGCAGGCATTGCCCGGACTGCTGCCGACGCACCCGTTCAGGACTCTGGCGGGCGCGACCGGGGTTTGCGTTCCGGCGTGACGCGGCGAAAGCCGAGATAGACGCCGGTGAGGCTCAAGGTCGTGACGCCGAGCATGAGCGGCAGCACCACCAGATCCCACAACGGACGTTGCCGCAGCGCACGGGAGAAGTCCCAGCGATGGAAGGCTTCGAACAGCCAGCGGTACCAGCGGGCATCGCGATCCGTCTTTTGCCGCAGCTGTCCCGTGACGGGATCGAGGTAGTAGCGAGTGCGCTCCGCATCGGTCAGTACCACACGATAGACGGGATAGGCGCGGCTACCCTCGTGGTCGTCGTAGTAGTACGCGTCTCCGGTCGCAAGGAGCTCCGCAGAAGCCGGCGTCATCCCCGGCTGCAGCTGTGCCGCCACAGCCTTGAGCGCTGCCTCCGCTAGCGGCGCCGGCGCAAGCGAAGTGGCATCCAGTCGCACGCGATCGTCCCTGCCTTCCAGCGCGAGGTACAGGTGACCGGCGAACGGTGCCGAGGTGACCTTGAGCGTCCGGTCATCCAGCGTTTGCGCCTCGACCAGCCGCTGCAGCGACGCTATCGCCTCGCCACTGGTGAACTCGAGATCCCTGATGCGCGCCCGCTCCGGCCCGCTGCCGCTGCCATCGAGCCAGCCCCACGGACTCATCGATACCAGCCCGCTCAGTACCCAGGTCAACGTCAGCACGCCGAACACGAGACCGGAAACGTGATGCCAGACATTCCACCCCTGGTAGGGCGAGAACCGGCGGCTGCGGCCGGCACGGATCTGCATGATCCCGAGCCACAGGCCGGTGCTGGTAAGGAACGCGCCGACGATCGAGGTCCAGATGACAACCTGCGCCCAGGTCACGGCGTCCTGCCGCAGAAACGACGGGTAGAGCCAGTGCGTGATCGCACCGAACCAGTTCCAGAAGCGCTCGGTGGCAGTGGTATCGAGCACCACTTCGCCGCTGGTGGACGCCACGTACACCTCGGTGCCCGCGGCATCGCCAAGGGCAAAGCGGTACATCGGCCGGGCGGCTTCGTAGGCGCCCGTGACGGTCCACTGGTCAGTCTCGATGCTGTCCAGGAAAGCAGGCGAGCCGGCGAAGCCGCGCTGTTGCATGTAGGTCGCGACGACCTGGCGTGCCATTTCCGCACTGATGCCACTCACGATTCCGCCGGTCTTGAGGTCCGCGATGACGCCACCGTCAGCGTCGCGCACCTTGAGAACCGGGCGGTCACCCAGCATTTCCACGGCAAAAGAGTCGATCGTGACGTCGCCCACGCTTTCGAGGGTGCGTACGAACTCGCAGCAGCCGGAAAGCTCGACCGGTGCGAGGCCCGCCACCCGCTCACGTTCTTCCAGTGCGGGAAAGCCGACGTACATCATCACGATGCCGGACAGACACCAGGCCGCCATCAGGAGACTGATGGCAATGCCGAGGTAGCGATGCACCAGGATGAGGGACTTCTTCAGCACGGCAGGATCCGTCGCAAACGCCTCGGGTCAGTCACGGGCCACCCGGGACAAGTATACGAGACGGATTCAACTCCACCGTAGACGGCGCGCGCAACCGCAATATGCGCGGCATTGCCGGGATCAGCGTGCACCCGCGCCGAAGTGGTACGAGTACGTGAGGTGCACCGTGCGTGGCGTGCCCAGCGTTTCGGTGGCATTCGGTGTCACCAGCGACGTCGCGTACTCCTCGCCTAGGGCGTTCTCGACCCGGACACCGAGCCGCTGGCGACGTTCGGCGTCGATGAACAGGAACGCGGACAGGTCGGCGACGGGATAGTTGCCGTACTCGCGACGGCCCACCCCCGTGCTGGTTTCATAGATCTTGCCCACGTACACGACGGAAACGGCGCCACCGACCCGCGGCGTGGGCCGATAGTCCACCGCCACCTTGGTGAGGTTCTCCGGAATGCGCCTGATCTGCAGGTCGCTGCCGGTCTGGCGGGCCCGTGCATACGTATGATCGAAGTTGATGGACACGGAGGCCGAAATGCCGAGACCTGCAACCAGTTCTGCGCCTTCCACTTCCACTTCACTGTCCAGATTGATCTGCAGGGTGTCAGCGGCATTCGGGCCGATGAGGTCTTCCACGGTCCGCTTGAAGCCCATGATCTCCCACGACAGCGGCATGCGGCCCGCGGAGTTCCCACCGCCCACGCCCAATTCGACATTGCGGCTGCGCTCGGGCTGGAGGTTCGGATTGCCCGGGGTGTCGTTCGGATCGATGGCATACAGCTGGTACGCATCGGGCAGCCGGAAAGATGTTCCACCGGTGGCGCGCACATACAGGTTGTCAGTGAAATCGTGGCGGCCGGAGAGATTCCAGACCGTCGCATCGGGACCCGCGCTCGGTTCGTTGTAACGGGCGCCGAGGGCGATCTGCGTATTCTCCAGCAGCCCGGGCGTCGTGCGGATCTGCGCGAACACGGCGTTCACTTCTTCGGTGCGCGGTGCAATCAGCAGCACCTGGTCTTCACCGTCATAGCGCTGTTGCTCCAGGCCGATGAGATACTCGAAGCCCCGCGTGAGGTTCAGCTTCGTCGTGAGGTTGACGCTGCGGTCGGTGAAGCCCCAGAACTCCGGGTCGCTGGAACCGTCGCCATAATTGAAGAGCGTATCCCAGTCGTGGTAGTACGCCTTGAGATACACGCCCACCTTGTCGCTCAGGGCATAGTCGATCTTGGCGCTCAGCAGCTTTTCATCCCGATCGTTCCGGTCCTTGGCCGTGTTGAACGGCGTCCAGAAATCCAGATCCGCGTCCGTGTACTGGAAGCCAAGCGATAAGGTGAGTGCGTCGGTGATCTGGTTGGCCAGCTTGGCACCCGCGGTCCGCACCGAATAGCCTCTGTTACGGTCGACCACGCCTGGTTCGAAGCGCTCACGGCGATAGGGTTCGAACCCATCCGCATCGTCGTAGGAGCCGTACAGCACGACACGGGTGTCACCGAGGCTGCCGCGAACGTAACCATTCGCGTTGCGGCCATCGTTGTCATTGAAACCGACTTCGATGCTGGCATCGGTCGCCTCGGTGAATCCGCGGGTGACCACGTTTATCACTCCCGAGACGGACTGCGTCCCGTAGAAAATACCCTGCCCGCCCTTCAGCACCTCGATCCGCTCGATCATGTGCGCAGGCATCGTGTCGAGGGGCGAAGTGTTGTTGTAAAGACGATTGCTGATGCGGATGCCATCGACCAGCCAGAGGATCTCGTTGTTGCGCGAGCCCTGCAACGAGGCCTGGACGTAGTCGAAAGCGCCGTTTTTCGGCGCGACATACAGGCCGGGCACCAGCATCTGCAGCGCCTGGGTCACATCGTTGAACCCCCCCGCGCGCAGCGTTTCGCCGCTGATCACCTCAAGGCGGTTGCCGTACTGCTGCAGATCCATCGGGATGGATTCCTCGATACGGGTGCCGAGCACCAGTACTGCCTCGTCCTGCGCGGCCTGGGCGCGTGCGGCATCGGAGCCCAGCATGCCCACGCCCAGTACGCCCAAGCCGAGAATGGCCATGCTGTTGTTCATCTGCCATTCCCCCTGCGATCAGAAGTCGTACTTGAGGCCAATGCGGATCGTGCGAGGCTCTTCGGCACGGCTCATGCGCCCGGCGGTCGGCGCCGAATCGAAACCGTCGACCTGGCTCTCGTAGACGTAGACGATGTCCTTGCCGTCGTCATCGAGGACGTTCAGGATTTCGCCATAGGCGTTCCACCGGCCAGGCTTCCATGCGGCACGCAGGTTGATGTGTGTTTCCGGCTCGGCACGCTCGCTGTTGTCTTCGATCAGCGGGTATTCGCCGAGATAGCGCAACCGGGCACTCAGTTCCCAGCGCTCGTTGACGAAGGCCACGCCCAGCTCACCTGCGTTCTCGACGGCGCCGGCAATGAACTCCTCGCCGGGGCTGTCCACATAGCGGCCGCGGCTGTCGGTCCAGACCGCATCCACGGCAAGCTTCGGCACAGGCCGCCAGAAAGCCGTGAGCTCATAGCCGCGGCGTTCGGTGGCGGCACCAGGCTCGACGGAGTTCGAATCGCCCACGAACCGGAGTTCGCTGTCGAGGTCCAGCCACCAGTAAGCCGCTGTCAGCTTGATGCTGCCTACCTCGAGGCGGATGCCGCCTTCCTTGCCTTCGCTCGGACTCAGGCCGGGTGCCGGCGTGAGCGGATTGATCACGCCGCGCGCATCGTTGGAATGGAATCCGCGTCCCCAATTGGCATACAGCTCGACGGTATCGCTGACGGCGTAGGCAGCGCCGACCTTCGGCGACACCTTGCTGTCGCTTTTGCTGCCACTGAACTGGTCAGGGAGATCGATCAGCTCACGCACATCGAAATCGAAGTAGTCGGCACGCAGTCCGGCGCTGAACCGCAGGGCCCGGGTCGCATTCCAGTGGCCTTCGGCATAGGCCGAAGCGGAGGCCTCCCTCACTGCATGCACACCGACCCATTCGACAAAGTCGCCGCCATCCGTGTTCTGCAGGCCGACGCGACCGATGTCGTCGTAGCGGAATTCCGTGCCGCCGGTGAGCGAGGTTGCTGCGCCGAAGCGCCACGTCCGCTCGTAGCGACCGCCTGCGATCCAGCGCCGGTCGAGCTGGTTGATCTGGGCGTCGTACGTGGAGTTCGACAGCATGTTCCAGTCGTAGTACTGGCCGTACAGCGTGGCGCGCCAGTCCGTGCCCAGCAGCCGGGCCGTCGCGATCCAGCGCAGGGTTTCGCCTTCCGCGGTGGGATCGAGCGAACAGAACTCGTCCTCGCAGACGCTGCTGCCGATGACCCGCTCGGGAATCTGTTCGGTCGGGTTCCAGGTCGCGTGATAGCCCGACAGCGACAGGTTGAGCATCGCGGATTCGAGCGGCTTCGAGTATTTCATCCAGCCCGACTGATGCTGCAGGTCTTCAGGCAACTCCCAGGGACCGTCATAGGTCTGGTACTGGGCGACGTAGGTGAGACTGCCCCCGCCTAGTTCGCTGGTGCCGCCCCCCGCCAGCCGCTGCCAGCCGTATTCACCCCCCTCCGCAGCGAGAAACGGCCGGCGATAACGGTCGATGGTGTTCATGAAGGCCGCGCCGGCTGGCGAGAAATCCCCGGTATCCGCGCGATACGTGCCCTTGCGGTAGTCCACCCGCTCGACGGTTTCGGAAATCAGTCCATTGACGTCGAGGTACCCCTGGCCGTGGCCATGCGTGCGCAGGTTCATGGGCACGTCGTCGATGTAGGTCGTGAAGTCGGTGCCGTGATCGAGGTTGAAGCCGCGGAGAAAGTACTGGTTGGCCTTGCCGCTGCCCGAGTGCTGCGCGGCGATCAATCCTGGTACCGCTTCCAGCAGCTCGGCCACCTTGAGCATGGGCCGGACCAGCAGGTCGTCTCCGCCCACCGACCCCTCGCTGGCAGCGGCGGCCTTGCCAATGAGGGCTTCGCCGCGACCGAACACGATGATTTCATCGGGTTCGGACGGGGTGGTACTGGCCGCAGCCTGTGCCATTGACTGCAACGGGAGCAGCGAAGACAGCAGTACGAGGGTGACAGCGGCAGGGAGGACCGAGCGCTTGGGAGGCGCCATCAGGGTGCGTACATTCATGGGGCAGCTTCGAACTCCGGCAGCTTGCGATCGAGGCACGGTGGCTGGATCGCATCGTCGGCTGGAATGCACGCCTTGTCCGGTAAAGTACTGTTTCTCCTTCTGTTAATTAACGTTCGTTAACAACCCTGTTGACAGACAAGCGACTGGGACGCAACGGTTTTCGTGCGCAGGGACTCAAGGCGAAAGCGCAAGACCGCGTGACCTTGCACGCCGAAGGGAGGCAACCGGAGCGGGGCAATCGAGGTGGCGCCCGGCTCCAACTCAGGTCACGGATCAGCCCAGTTCGACGAAAGCCTTGAAGCCACCCCAGAACATGCGCATGCCGTCGAAGGGCATCGTGGCAGGAGACATCCCGGCCAGCCGTGGATCTGCCATCACCTTCTTCATGATCCGGTCGCGGTCCTTGCGGGACTTGTAGACGGCATACGCAAAGATCACGACTTCACCCTTCTTCAGCTGCACGCTCTGCGGAAAGGAGGTGACCTTACCCGGCTTCACATCGTCCGCCACGGCCTCGACATACTGGAGGGCACCGTGGTCCATCCAGACCTTGCCTGCCATTCGCGCCATCTTGCGATACGCAGCGAGGTTCTTTTTCGGTACCGGCAGGACGAATCCATCCACGTAGTTCATGACATCTCCTCTTTATCGGACTGATTGTTCCCTCGCGGGGCGTACTTCGATACTGCCAAGAGCGGCCACTGGCAGCCGCGCCGCAATCCGGATGGCAGCATCGAGATCCGCCGCCTCCAGTACCACGCACCCCTGCAGCTGCTCATTCGCCTCGACACCCGAGCCACCGCCGAGCACCATTCCGTCGCTGCGGCGACGCAAGGTGAGCGCGGCACCGGTGGACTCGAGCAGGAAAAGACGCGTCCGCTCATCCACTGCACTCAGGTCATCAATGCTGCTCCAGAGAGCCCGCTGTTCGACGCCTGTCAGCTCCCACAGCTGGTCGTCGCTCGCATACAGCAGTAGCAGATACTTCACGTCCGGCTCCGTTGCTCCTGTCTGTAGTCGAACAGGGAGTCGCGGAATCGACGGCCGTCCGCAAACGGCTCCTTACCTGATCGTACCCTCGGAATGGAGTTCCCGGACAGGACGGATCTCGATGCTGCCGAGCCGGGCAGGCGGGATCCTCGCGGCCACCTGGATGGCATCGTTGAGATCGCGGGCCTCGATGAAGTAGAAACCCGCCAGCTGCTCGCGGGTCTCGGCAAACGGGCCATCGGTCGTCGAGAGCTTGCCGCCGCGCACCCTCACCGTGGTCGCGGTGCGGACCGGCTGCAGCGACTCCCCCCCCAGCATGTGGCCGCTCTTCGTCAGGTCCTCCCCGCACGCCATGCATTCGCCGACGAGCAAGTCCCATTGGTGAGCCGTCAGCGCATCGATCGTGTCTTCCTGGTAGTACACAAGGCACAGGTACTTCATGGCTTCCCCTTCAGAATCAATGCTCTGCCAGATGGGGACTGTCCCCATCCGGGATCGGCCCCCATGCCGCTAGTCGTCCGCGAGGCACCGGGATCGACATTGCGCCATGGCCGTCAGCCCAGCTCCGCCAGACGCTGCTCGATGAAGCGCCTTTCCGGTTCAAGCCGGGTCAGGGCAAGGGCCTTCTCATAGGAAATCCGGGCATCGGTCTTGCGCCCGAGCCGCCGGCAGAGATCCGCACGCGCGGAATGGGCCAGGTGGTAGCTTGCCAGCACGCCCTCGTTGAGCAGGCCCTCGACCAGCTCAAGGCCCGCTGCAGCCCCGTCACGCATGGCGATCGCGACAGCCCGGTTCAGCGCCACCACGGGCGAGGGATCCACCCGGCCAAGGACGTCGTACAGGCCGACGATTTCCTGCCAGTCGGTTGCCTGTGCCGAAGGCGCCTCCGCGTGAACCGCGGCAATCGCCGCTTGCAAGGTATAAGGCCCGAAGCGTCGTGACGACAATGAGTGCGTAACCAGTTCCACTCCTTCCGCGATCAGGACCCGATCCCAGAGTGAACGGTCCTGGGCATCGAGCAGGATGAGTTCGCCGGCGGGGGAAGAGCGGGCCGGCCTTCTTGATTCGTGCAGCAGCATCAGCGCCAGCAGACCCATCACTTCGGTATCGGGCAGCAGCTCCAGAACCAGCCGGCACAGGCGGATCGCCTCGAGGGACAGGTCGTGCCGCGTCAGCGAAGCGCCGGAAGAAGCCGCATACCCCTTTGAAGACGAGGTAGATCACATGCAGCACGCTGTCGAGCCGCTCGGGCAAGTCAGCCCGGGGCGGGACTTCGTACGGGATACCGGCATCGCGGATCTTCGCTTTCGCGCGGACGATGCGCTGCGCGAGGGTTGCGGGCGGCGTCAGGAATGCGCGGGCGATTTCCTCGGTAGTAAGTCCGCATACCTCGCGCAGGGTCAGCGCGACCTGGGCATCTGCAGGCAGCGCCGGATGACAGCACGTGAAGATGAGCCGCAGCCGGTCATCTTCGAGGTCCTCGTCAAGACTCTCCGCCACATCGGCGCTTTCGCCATACAGGCGATCCGCGATCTCGGCCTCGGCGGCATCCAGCCTGATTCGCCGCCGCAGCCCGTCCACCGCCTTGAAGCGCCCTGCCGAGACCAGCCACGCGCGGGGATTCTTCGGGATGCCATCGCGCGGCCACTGTTCGACCGCAGCGCGGAAAGCCTCGTGCAGTGCCTCCTCGGCGAGGTCGAAATCATGGAGCAATCGGATGAGCGTGGCCAGAACGCGGCGCGACTCGGCGAGATAGACCTCCGTCACGATCGCCGCGATGTCAGCTGCTTGCGTCACCGACGCAAAATACCGAAGCCTTTGCGGCGAAAGCAACCGCGAGGCGATCCACTTCGCGGGCGAGCGCGCTGCTAGAACCGTTTCACCGCCCTGAAACCCGCGATGAGGAAGAGCACGAGCACGATGCCCTGGACCACTACGAACGGGGGCTCGGAACCAGTGGGGGCGAAGGCATTGAGGGCAGGCACTTTCTGGAAGAGCTGCACGACGAGCACGAACACGTTGAGATACAGCGACACCACTGAAGTGATCACATAGGTCTTGCGCCAGCCGCCCCTGAGCCGGAAGGCATAGAGCCCGGCGAGGGCCAGCGCCAGCAGGAGCGTCGACAGGATGCCGAAACCGATCGCAGGCGTGAACCCGTTGAAGGGGAAAGCGAAGCCGGTAAGGCTGGTTGCGAGCGTCGTCACGAGAAAGACGTCGGTCATCGTGCCCGGACGTTTCGAGTTCAGCATCCCGTAAAGGACGATGAGCCCGCTGACGATGCCGATGAGGCTGATCACCACATGCAGGAACGTAAACGCAGTCATCCCGAAGATCATGGCGCACCCTCCCCTTCCTGGAAGCCAGTCTAGAGAGTCGCACCGGCCAAAGCGAGACGGATGCAGGCGCAGGGAGGAGAGGTTCAGACGCGGCGTGCGCGCACCGGCATCGCGATCAGACGGTACCCTGGAAGCGATGGATGTCGACAAGCAGCATCGAGCGCAGGGCTTCGTCGTTGTAGTCGAACTGCAGGCGCGGCCCCTTGCTGAACCACAGGGCAAAATCCGTCTGCAGGTCACGCAGCCGCTCGTCGCGGAAGTGGGTCTTCGGCAGGATTTTCTTCAGGCGGGCTGCCAGCAGCGCGACTTTGTTGAGCGCTTCCTGGTTCTCACCCGGCCCGAGCTCCAGCAGGTGGTGCAGCTCGAGGATGATCTGCGCCAGATCGTGCCTGCGGGACTCGATCGCGACGGGCCGGAAAACAGCAGGCGCGTCCGGCTGGGGATCATCCTTTCCGGGAGTGTTGCCTCTGGCGTGGGAGCCCTTCGAACGCTGCATCTGGGGAGTTGGAGGAACTGGCGACAAGGTGAACGGGCCGGATGTTATCGGACAGCTTCCCGGCGCACCGGACCACTATCACGGTTTCTGTTCCCGTCCTGGACGGAGCGGCGGGGTCTCCCCTGCTTCAGGGATCCAGGCGGGTTCGCAAGGCGAGTCGCTCCTGTGCCCTGGCAAGGATGAGTGCCCGCTCGCTGTCCGAGGCCCGGCTCCAGTTGATGATCTCCTCGATCGCCCGGCCGCACCCGAGGCACACGTCATCGTCATCCAGGCAGCAGTTGCGCACGCAGGGCGAGCCGCTTGCCGATGCGCGTATGGGCCCTTCGCCCTTCATGATGGCCGTGCATTCACTTCAATGGTGACATGGCTCAAGCCCGGCAGGCCTGCGAGGCGTTCCTTGTAGATGTCCGGCGCCACGGGCTGAGTGCTCACGAGTGAAACGATCAGGGCGTTATGGCCAGGGCCGACGCGCCAGAGATGCAGATCCGTGATCGTTTCCGTGTCGGTTTCCAGGCGCTCGGCAATCGCCGCCAGCAGCTTTTCGTTGGTCGAGGCGTCGAGCAGCGCATGAGCCGCGTTGCGCATCAGCTTCCATGCCCAGTGCAGGATGACCGCTGCACCGACGATGCCGATCACGGGATCAAGCCAGTTCCAGCCGAGGTACCGGCCTGCCAGCAGGCCCGCGATCGCGAGCACGGAGGTGAGGGCATCGGCGAGCACATGGACATAGGCCGCCCGCAGGTTGCTGTCCTGGT
>JANNNQ010000379.1:0-3327 GCA_031398625.1 Pseudomonadota bacterium | reverse complement strand
GCAAGTTTCCCGCGCTGGCGACCAAGAACGATTACTACCAGGCGCTCAGCTTTGCCGTCAGGGACCGGATGCTGCAGCGCTGGATCAGCACGGCAGCCACGTATACGAGGCACGGTTCGCGCACCGTCGCGTACCTCTCCGCGGAGTTCCTGATGGGACCGCATCTCGGCAACAACCTGATCAATCTCGGCATCTACGAGCAGGTCAGCCAGGCAATCACCGAGCTAGGGCTCAACTTCGATGAACTCCTGGCGCAGGAAGATGAACCCGGGCTGGGCAACGGTGGACTGGGTCGCCTCGCGGCCTGCTTCATTGATTCCCTGGCCACGCTCGAGATTCCGGCGATGGGTTACGGCATCCGCTACGAATTCGGCATCTTCCAGCAGGAAATCGTCGATGGCTGGCAGGTCGAAAAGACGGACAAGTGGCTCCGCTTCGGCAATCCCTGGGAAATCGCGCGGCCCGAATGGGGAGTGAATGTGAAGTTCGGGGGCTATACCGAGCAGTTCACGGATGAGCTGAACCGCCTGCGGGTGCGCTGGGTGCCGGCCAAGGTGGTACTGGGCGTTCCCTATGACACGCCGATCCTCGGCTACCACGTCAACACGGCCAACACGCTGCGGCTGTGGAAAGCGGAAGCGCCCGAGTCCTTCGATTTCGCCGTGTTCAACCGCGGTGACTACTACGGCGCGGTGAACCAGAAGGTCTCGTCCGAGAACCTGAGCAAGGTCCTCTACCCGAATGACGAGCAGATCCAGGGCAAGGAGCTGCGCCTGGAACAGCAGTACTTCTTCGTCTCGTGTTCGCTGCAGGACATGCTCCGCATCCTGCGTGTGCAGAAAATCCCCCTGTCGCGCTTCCACGAGAAATTCGCCGTCCAGCTGAACGATACGCACCCGGCGATCGCCGTCGCGGAATTGATGCGGCTGCTCATCGACGAGCACGTGTTGTCCTGGGACGAAGCCTGGGCAATCACGGGGCGCACTTTCGCCTACACCAATCACACGCTATTGCCCGAGGCGCTCGAGCAGTGGCCGCTGCAACTGTTCCAGCGCGTGCTGCCGCGGCATCTCGAACTCATCTATGAAATCAACGCGCGATTCCTTGATGAGGTGCGCATCCGCTTCCTCGGAGACGAAGCGCGGCTTGCCCGGCTGTCGCTGATCAACGAGGGCGGGGAGCGGTACGTGCGGATGGCGCATCTCGCGTGCGTCGGCAGCCATGCGATCAACGGCGTGGCCGAGCTGCATTCCGAACTGCTCAAGCAGGACGTGCTGAAGGACTTCTATGAACTCTGGCCCGAGAAATTCACCAACAAGACGAACGGCGTGACGCCACGGCGCTGGATGGTGCTGGCGAATCCCCGGCTCGCGAGCCTGATCACCGAGACGATCGGGACGGGCTGGATCAAGGACCTGTCGCAGCTGCGCAAGCTCGAGCCGCTGGCAGGCGATGCCGGGTTCCGGTCGATGTGGCGCGGCATCAAGTACTCGAACAAGCGGGACTTCGCGGACTTCGTGCAACTGAAGACCGGCGTGACCATCGACCCGCAGTCGATCTACGACGTGCAGGTCAAGCGCATCCACGAGTACAAGCGCCAGCACCTCAACATCCTTCACGTGATCGCGCTGTACCACCGCCTCAAGTCCGGGATGGGCGATATCCAGCCGCGGACGTTCATCTTCGGCGGCAAGGCGGCGCCCGGATACCACATCGCCAAGCTGATGATCAAACTGATTACCTCAGTGGGCGATATCGTCAACCGGGACCCGGAAGTGCGCGACCGGATCAAGGTCGTGTACCTGCCGAATTTCAGCGTGACGAACGGCCAGCGGGTCTACCCGGCAGCGGATCTCTCCGAGCAGGTGTCCACGGCCGGCAAGGAGGCGTCGGGCACCGGCAACATGAAGTTCTCGATGAACGGCGCACTCACCATCGGCACGATGGATGGCGCGAACATCGAGATCCGTGAGGAGGTGGGCGCCGAGAACTTCTTCCTGTTCGGCCTCACCGCACAGGAGGTGTCCGAGCTCAAGGCGAAGGGCTACCACCCTTACCGCTATTACGAGAGCAATCCGGAACTGAAAGATGTCATCGACCTGGTGCGCGGCGGGTTCTTCTCGAGGGGCGATACGGATCTGTTCCGGCCACTGATCGACGGGCTGCTGTACCACGATCCGTACCTGCTGTTCGCCGACTACCAGTCGTACGCGGATTGCCAGCGGCAGGTGGACATCGCCTATCGCGACGTCGAGCACTGGACGAAGATGTCGATCCTCAACTCCGCACGGTCCGGCAAGTTCTCGTCCGACCGAACAATTCGCGAGTACGCAAGCGAGATCTGGAAGGCGAAGTCCGTGCCGATCCAGATCATCTCGCAGGAAGACGTGAAGGCCGGGCTGATGCAGTAGAAGGCGTGGTGGCCGGGGGGCGTGGGTCCATTCCATTGGTTCCGGCACCGGCTGTCAGGCAAATCACGCCCCGTTGCCGCGGTCATACCAGGGTGATACCCTTCGGCAATGAAGATCGCGATTTCCGTCCCCGACGATGTATTCGCCGCTGGTGAATACCTCGCTGAGCAGCTCGGGCTTTCCCGAAGCCAGCTCTACGCGGATGCTTTGTCTGCCTACCTGAATGAGCGTGGTGCTGCTGCTGTAACTGCCAAGTTGAATAGCATCTATTCAACGGAGCCTTCAAGGCTCGATCCCGCATTCGCAGTTTCGCAGTTGAAGCGCCTTGCCAATGAAGCGTGGTGAAGTCTGGTGGGCGTCGTTGCCTGCACCGACGGGATCTGGTCCCGGGTTCAGGCGACCGGTTGTTGTCATTCAGTCGAACCCGTTCAATCAAAGTCGCATTGCCACGGTAGTCGTGGCAGCCATTACTTCAAACCTTGCGCTGGCGGATGCTCCCGGCAATGTCCGCGTTGGCAAGGCTGAGTCCGGGTTGACCAAGCCCTCGGTCGTCAACGTATCGCAGGTTGTAACGCTCGATCGCGACCGGCTGACACAGCGGGTCCGGGCGCTGCCCGCCCAGACAACCAAAGACATCGATGAGGGTCTCAGGCTCGTTCTCAGAATCTAGGGAAGCTTTGATTTTCCTGCATGTGCCAAGCGATCAGCGATGCAACTGGTTGAAAGACCATGATTGACAATGCGTCGCCATTTTCAGACAGCACTATTTCAGAGGTTCCCTAGTGTGATGTCCCGTTGATAACTTTACAGAGTCTTTCGATTTTGGCGAGGATGGACTCAGAGGTGGCGGTCCACTTGAAGGGCTTGGGGTGTTGGTTGTAATGCTCGACGAAGGTGTTGATTTTGCGCTTCAGGT
>JANNNQ010000128.1:0-13051 GCA_031398625.1 Pseudomonadota bacterium | reverse complement strand
GGCCGTTGCGATGGGATCGAGCGCCGACGTCGGTTCGTCGAACAGCAGGATCTCGGGCTTGGTCGCGAGTGCACGCGCGATGCACAGGCGCTGCATCTGGCCACCGGACAGCGCCAGCGCCGAATCCTGCAACCGGTCCTTCACCTCGTCCCAGATCGCGGCACCCCGCAGGGCCTTTTCAACTTCCTCGGCGAGCACGGCCCGGTTGCGCATGCCGCGCAGTCGCAGGCCGTAGGCGACGTTCTCGAAAACCGATTTCGGAAAGGGGTTCGGCTTCTGGAACACCATGCCGATGCGCATCCGGACCTCGATCGGATCGACGTGCTTGCCGATCAGGTTCAGGTTGTCCGGATGCAGCGTGATGGTCCCTTCGTAACGCGTGTCCGGCTGCAGGTCGTGCATGCGGTTGAAGCAGCGCAGGAACGTGCTCTTGCCGCATCCCGAAGGCCCGATCAGGGCCGTGACCTGCTTGTCCGCAATCAGCATCGACAGGTTCTTCAGCGCCTGGTTCTGGCCGTAGTAGAAGTTGAGGCCATCGACGGCAGCCTTGACCTCGATCCGCCGCGCCTTGCGCGCGTCGTCCATCGCAATCCCGAGCCGTCCGCGCTCGGCATCCGCTTTGAGGTTACGGGCAGAAGGAGTCAATTCCATCGTAGTCACCATGAGCTTGAGCGCCGGGCGCTTACCAGTTGATCTTCTTGCGGAAGCGATAGCGGATCCAGATCGCCACCGCGTTCATCAGCAGGGTCATGCCAAGCAGGATGGCGCCTGCTGCCGCCGCATTCGCCTGGAAGGCGCGGTCGGGACGCGAGACCCAGTTGAACATCTGGATGGGCATCGCGGTGAACGGATCCTGGAGCCACTGGAACGAGAGAAAGGGTGGCTCGCTGGTGATCGGCGCCTGCGGCAGGAACGCAATGAAGCTGAGCGCACCGATGGTGATGATCGGCGCGGTCTCGCCGATGGCTCGCGAGAGCCCGAGGATCATGCCAGTGAGCACGCCACCGGTGGAGTAAGGCAGCACATGGTCCTTGGTCACTTCCCAGCGTGTTGCCCCGAGGCCGTAAGCGGCTTCCCGGATCGACCGCGGCACGGAGCGGATCGCTTCGCGCGTAGAAACGATGACAACCGGCAGGATGAGCAGCGCAAGCGTCAGGCCGGCGGCGGCTATGCTCTGCCCCAGGTCGAGTTGGTAGACGAAGAGACCGAGGGCCAGCAGCCCGTAGACAATCGACGGCACGCCGGCCAGGTTGGTGACATTGATCTCGATGATCGCGGTGAACCAGTTCTTGGGCGCGTATTCCTCAAGATAGATGGCTGCAGCCACGCCGACCGGTACGGCGCAGACCGCGGTCACCAGCATGATGAGCGACGTACCGACCCACGCGGACAGGATGCCTGCCTGTTCCGCGCGGCGTGACGGGAACGACGTGATGAAGTCCATGCTGAATCGCGGCCAGCCATCGCGTACGAGGTCCACGAACAGCACCGCCAGGATCGCAAGGCAGGCCAGCATCACCGAGAGGCCGACGATCACGAAGATCCGGTCGAACAGCTTGCGGCGCGACAGGCCCTCCCGCAGCTCGACCATTGCATCGGCAGCAGGGACCGCGGCCATCAGTATGCTTCCCTGAAGCGACGGGTCAGGAAGAAGCCGACCACGTTGAACACGAGCGTAATCAGCAGCAGCACCAGTCCTGCCGCGAAGATGCTCTGGTACCCGATGCTGCCATGGGGCAAGTCGCCCAGGCTCACCTGCACGATGAACGCCGTGATGGTCGCAGCCGGTTCGCGCGGATCGAAAGTGAGATTGGGTTGCATGCCCGCGGCAATCGCTACCACCATCGTCTCACCGACAGCCCGCGAGATCCCCAGGATGAATGCGGCCGCAAGGCCCGAAAAGGCGCCCGGAACGACGACGCGCAGTGCCGTCTGCAGGCGGGTGGCACCCATCGCAAACGAGCCTTCGCGCATGTAGCGCGGCACGGCACGCATGGCATCTTCACTCACCGAACTCACATACGGCACGATCATGAGGCCGATGACCAGGCCCGCACTGAGCATGTTGAAGCCGGGCAGGCCCGGTATCAGCATCTGCAGCAGCGGAGTCACGAACTGGAGCGCGAAATAGCCGTAGACAACGGTCGGCACCGCGCCCAGCAGTTCGAGAATGGGCTTGACGGTCTCCCGCACCCGGCCCGGTGCGAACTCGCTGAGGTAGATTGCAATGGTGATGCCGAGCGGAACCGCTACGGCGAGCGCGACGAACGTCGTTGTCAGCGTGCCTGCAACCAGGGGCATGATCCCGTAGTGCGCATCAGCGAACAGCGGCGTCCAGAGGGTATCGGTGAAGAACTCCCGCAGCGTGACATGCTCAAAAAAGGCGCTGGATTCGTAGAGGAGAATCGCAACGATGGCGACGGTCGTGAACACCGCCACCAGGCCAGCAGCCAGCAGGATGAGCTCAATGATGCGGTCGCGGGTCTTCCGATACCGCAGCTGCCGGTCAAAACCGCTTTGCACCGTCGGGGCGGTCGAACTCATGCGGCAGCTACCTTCGGATGCTCATGGCCGGCGAGGGCCGCCGAAGCTCGCTCAGGCGGCGCGCCCAATGTACCCGCAAGCCGCCCGGTGCGTCGATCTTGACGTGGCACTGGCAGATCGCTAGGACGCCCGAAGCCTGCAGGGTCTGCCGTTCAGAGGATGGCTTCGCGGGCCAGCAGGGCCTCGATCGTCACCCCGACTTCCGGGTGGCCGCCGAACACCGTGCCGTAGCGTGGTGCGTTGAAGTGCTCGAGGGCGGTCTGGTAGGCGCCATCGGGCAGCGGGACATAGCCGACTTCGGTCACGAGCTCCGCGGTATGCGCGAGATGGAACTCGATGAACTCCCGTACTTCCGGCCTGCTCGCTGCCTTCTCGCTCACGTAGATGAAGAGCGGGCGCGAGAGCGGCTGGTAAGTACCGCTGATCACCCCCTCAATGCTCGGCGTGACTGGCCCCTTGCCGGCATCGACGCCCACCGCGAGCATCTGGTCCTTGTGCGGTGAATAGTAGGCATAGCCGAAATAGCCGAGTGCGTTCTTGTTGTTCACGACGCCCTGCACCAGCACGTTGTCGTCTTCGCTCGCGGTGTAGTCGCCGCGGGTTGCCTTGGCCTCGCCATTGACGGCTTCGGTGAAGTAGTCGAACGTCCCTGAATCCGCACCGGCACCGAACAGCATCAGCGGCTCATCGGGCCATTCAGGGCGGATCTGGTTCCAGCGCATGATCTTGCCCTGCGCCGCTGGCTCCCAGGCAGTCTTGAGCTCGGCAAGGGTCATGGTGCGCGCCCAGTCATTCTGGGGATTGATGACCACGGTCAACGCGTCGAAGGCGATGGGCAGTTCGATGTACCGGATGCCGGCTGCCCGGCAGGACTCCATCTCTTCCGCGAGGATCGGGCGCGAGGCGTTGGAGATGTCCGTTTCACCGCGGCAGAATCGCTTGAAGCCGCCGCCCGTGCCTGCGATGCCCACGGTTACCCGGACCTTGCCCTGCTTCTCGTTCTGGAATTCTTCCGCGACCGCTTCTGAAATCGGGAACACGGTGCTCGACCCGTCCACTGCGATCAGGCCGTCGCCTTGGGCCGACGCCGCTGCCTGCTCACCTTCTGGAGTGGACCCGCCGCCGCAGCCGGCCAGGGAACCTGCGATCACGCCGAGAACCACTCCAAGACGGGTCCGGTTGGACAGCGCAGCGTTCATGATCGATCTCCTGGAGGCTTGATGATCTCTTCGGCCGGAATGCAGAACGCCGGCCCGGACGGCAAGCAGGCATTTTGGTCGCCGCAAATGACGATCGTGTTACAAAAATCGCACCCTCGGGGGCTGATGCCAGGGAAGATGACAGGAAGATAACAGGACGCCTGCGTTACGGCCGCATCCCTTGCCCGGTGGAAACAGGTCCGTTATAAGACCGGGCCGCTACCTCTTCGCCGCCTGCTCCTCCCGACACCATGTCCGCCACACTCGAACTCACCACTGACCTGCTGCGCCGCCCCTCCGTCAGTCCGGAAGACGCCGGCTGCCTGGAACTCATCGGGGCACGCCTCGAGCAGGCCGGCTTCCGCCTCGAGCGGCTGCGCTACGGGCCGGTCGAGAACCTGTGGGCCTGCCATGGCACGGGACAGCCGGTCTTGTGCTTTGCCGGTCACACCGACGTCGTGCCGACCGGTCCGCGCGAGGAATGGGCGACCGATCCGTTCGAACCCGTCATCAAGGACGGCCTGCTTTACGGGCGCGGCGCGGCTGACATGAAGAGCGGTCTGGCCGCCATGGTGACCGCCTTCGAGCGCTTCACGGCGCGGCATCCCGACCACGAGGGCACGATCGCCGTGCTGTACACGAGCGACGAGGAGGGCCCGTCCGTGGATGGGACCCGTCGGGTCGTCGAAACCCTCATTGCGCGCAACGAAAAGATCGACTGGTGCATCGTCGGCGAACCGACCAGTGGGGAGGCCCTGGGCGACACGCTGAAGATCGGCCGTCGCGGCTCGCTGTCCGGCAAGCTCACCGTGCACGGCATCCAGGGCCACGTCGGTTACCCGCACCTTGCAGACAACCCCGTTCACGCCCTCGCCCCGGCCCTGGCGGAGCTGACCAGTCGCACCTGGGACAAGGGCAACGAATTCTTCCAGCCGACGACGTTCCAGGTATCCAACATCAATTCGGGCACCGGGGCGCCGAATGTGATTCCCGGCGAACTCAAGGCGCGGTTCAACATCCGCTTCTCGACCGAACAGTCGGTCGACCAGCTGCAGAAGACGATCACTGACATCCTCGACCGGCACAAGGTGAACTACACGCTGGAGTGGTTCGTGTCCGGCTTGCCCTTCCTGACGCGGCCCGGCGTGCTCTCGAATGCCGTCCAGCGAGCCGTCAAGGAAATCACGGGCCGGACCGCGGAACTCTCGACGACGGGCGGCACTTCGGATGGCCGCTTCATCGCGACGATGGGAGCGCAGGTGGTGGAACTGGGCGTGATCAACGCCAGCATCCACAAGGTCAACGAGTGCGTGCGGATCGCCGATCTCGACCCGCTCTCGAGCATGTACGAACGCGTGCTGGAGCTGCTGCTCGCGAAGCAGTAAAGGCTTATCGCTTGCCGACCGGGTAGAGGACATTGACGGCAATGGCCCAGGCGCCGAGCGCCGCGCAAGCCAGCAACACCCAGGCCGGCATGGCGAGGCCCAGGAAACGCCAGTCCACCGTTCCGCACTCGCCGGAGCCTGTAAGCACCGTTGCGATGACTTCCCTCAGGGGCAGAATCTCGAGCATGTAGTCGAGCCCGGCACCGCACGCCGCTACCGTGCCCGGTGGCTGGGCCTGGATCCAGACATGGCGGGTCGCGATCAGCACCCCCGCCAGCGCGGCGAGCGTGATCAGCACGCCATAGACACGGGATCCGGTCCGCGCCGGATTGTGGACGGCCGCGACGAGGAACAGGACACCGGCCGTCACCACGGCTACGCGCTGGAACATGCACAGCGGACAAGGCTCAAGACCGAGGACGTACTCTGCGTAGTACGCGTAGCCCATGAGCGCCGCACAGGCGAGAAACCCGAGCAGGTTGGCATTACGCCGGCTGACGATCGCGGTGTTCAAGTGTTCCCCCGGAAATGGCGCGAGGCAGAATCTTTAGCAGATTCAGCTGCCCTGGGCCACTTCGGAGGGACGACCGGCGCGCTGCCGGAGGTGCTTCTCCACGTCCTCGAGGGCGACGTGGCGGACGTCCTTGCCGTACACCATATAAATGACGTACTCGCAGATGTTCTTGGCATGATCGCCGATCCGTTCGAGCGCACGAGCCACCCAGAGCACGTCAAGCGCGCGCCGGATCTGTCGCGGATCTTCCATCATGAACGTGATGCACTGGCGCTGGATCGCATCGAATTCCTCGTCGACGAGCCGATCCTTCTTGGCAATGCCGAGGGCGGCCTCTGCATCCAGCCGGGCAAAAGCGTCCAGCGCGCCGTGGACGAGGTCCGCCGCCAGGCGCCCAAGGTGCTTGATTTCCCGATAACGGTCCGCGGGACGCTCCATGGTCGCCAGGCGAGAGCCGATGTAACCGATCTTTTCCGCCTCGTCGCCGATCCGTTCCAGATCCGTGATGGTCTTGATGACGGCGACGAGCAGCCGCAAATCGGAGGCCGCAGGACTGCGAGTGGCCAGGATCCGGTTGCAGTCGTCGTCGATGGCCACTTCCATCGCGTTGACCTTGTGGTCACCGAGGGCGACCATTTCACCGATCCGGCTGTCACCCTGGACCAGCGCCTGCACGGCCTGCTTCAACTGTTCCTCGACCAGCCCCCCCATCTGCAGCACGTTGGTGCGCACCCGCTCGAGATCTTCGTTATAGCGGCTGAGGATGTGGTGCGATAGGTCGGACTTTTCCATGGGTTCCTGACGGCGGGATAACGGGTCTGGCCGAGATATACGCGGTCGTCATTAAGGCTGCAAGCGCCAGCTGGACATGGCGAGACCCAGCATCAGGCGCTGGCAGCCGGAGAGGGCGTCAGCTTCGGTTTGAGGCTGATTCAGCAGAGGATTTGCACTGATGAGGCGGTTGCGGGAGAGGCGATGGCTGCTTCCAGCTGTGCGGACGAATTGCGCAAGAAGCGAGAATCATGAATAAAGAGCCTGTTGGGCTGAATTGCCCAACAGACTCCATCGACTACCCGCGCCGGGATACCCGGAGCGAGCTCAAGGCCTATCAGAACTTCAGGGTGGCATCAACCTTGAAAGAGGTGCCCAAACTCTGTTCGAGGATCGTGACATTACCCTGCTCGATTTCGACATCTTCTGAGAGCAGGTTCTGCACCCGAAGCTTGAAGGTCAACAGGTCGTTGGGGTAGAAGCTGTAAGTCCAATCGAGTGAGTTGAATGGCTGCTCATAGGCGTCAGGAGCGCCACTCAATCCCGCGAAGTACACCCGCTCGCCGACAGTGTTGTAAATCAGCGTGGTGCTATGTCGTCCGCTCGGAGCGTCATAGCCCAGCTGCAGATTCACCACGTACTGTGAATGCTGCGCGAGGCGCCGTGTGTCGTTCGTCAGGTTCAGCGCAGTCGAACCGAGGGATATTTCGGAATCGCTGAGGGTAATGTTTCCGGATACGAATAAATCGTTACCCCACGCACCCAGCATCTCCCCCAACGGTGCGGCCTTGAGCCACTCCACCTCGATGCCGTACACCTCGGCACTTTCAGCGTTGACAAACGAGAGCGAGAAGTTGTCATCGGAACCTGGCCCTTCAACCGCTTCGATCGGATCGGCGATGTCCTTGTAGAACGCGGAGACAGTGAAGTTATCTCCGCTGCCAAAGAACCACTCTCCACGAAGGTCAAAATTGGTAATGGCTGATGTCTTGAGATCGGGATTCCCACTCACCCTCGCGTCGGTAATCGGATCGATATAGGTCGCATTCGATATTTCACGAAGGTCAGGACGCGCTGTGGTCTGACTCCAGCCGAACCGGAACTGGAATTCTTCTGCCCAGAAATCCCGACGCATGTGAGTCAACGCCAGTGTGGGATAAAAATCGTCTTCTGCCTTGGCAAGATTGGTCAGCTCCGCTGTGGTAAGCGGAATCTTGCCGACACCCGTATCGAACTGGTATTGATCGACAGGCACGGAAAGCTGCTGGAAATCTTCGTATCGAACACCGCCCGCAACCCGCCATGCATCGTTCCACTTGAAATCGAATTGCACGTAGGAAGCGTTGACTATCTCCGCAGCCAGGTAGCTCTCGGTGCCAACCCCCCCGATGGATAGCGCAAACAGATTGGCGGGATTCAGGATGTTGGCATCCGTAAGGACCTGTCCGGGAGTTCCGGAAAGCAGCGGGGAAGTATTGGGGAGCGACGTACCAAGACCCAGCTGAGACTGCAAATACCCGCGGCCCTTCTCATAGCGCTCCCAACCACCCGATACCTGCAATTCAGAGCTGTCGAAGACGAAAGGCATGCTGAGCTCCCAGCCACCGCTTTGGACCTTGTCCTCAAGGTCGGTAAACCGGTAATCGGCCGTAGTATTCGACGGCCTTAGACCTGTCGATAGCAACTGCCCCGACTGGGGATCGATTACGTCAATGGCGGCAATCGAGACTTCGTTCGGGATATCTGTTGTGGCGGTTGCATCCGAGTAGTACCACGTAAAAGTGAGTCCCTCCAGAAACTCGAGCGGAGACAGCAGCGAAGTCAAACCAAGTGTGTCCGGACCAAGCTGGTGCCGCCCACGAATCTGAATCAATTCAAGCGCCCGTTCTTCGTACCTGGTCTGATACGTACGAAACTGCCGACCATCTGCACGCAGAAAGCTTCCGTTGTTTCCGGTGGCGATGGAAGCTTCGTCATCGGTGTTCCTCAGGTACAGTCCGTTCACGTCGATCGAATGGTCTTCCGTGAAAGCCAGGCCGATGTTCAACGAGCCGGTCATGGAAACCTGGTTCGTGGTCTGCCGGGTAATCGAGTTCTCGATATCGGGAGCACCCAGCTTGCGGCTCACGCGCTCCTTGTTGCGCCACTGGTTGCCGTAGTCCACGAGCCCCAGGACACCAAGCCGCCAGTCCTCGTTCGAGCCGAAATACCAGCTGTTTCCTGCTACGGCCTCAAGTCCCACGTCGGGCGTAGACCCCTTCGCGTCAATGTCGACGTCCCGGTTCAGGCTGCTCGCGAGCTGGCGATTGATAGCCTCGGCATCCGCGAGTGTGTAAAGCCCTCCGGAATCCCTCAGGCCAGCGAGAATGCTGTTCGCGTCCAACTCACCCTGATAGGTCTGGATGGCATCCACCACCGATTGGGGCAACTCCCGCTTGCCGTCGTCCGTACCGAGCCAGTCATCGCTGCCCCCGGGATAGGTCAGTCGATCATCGGAACTTTCGGAGTTCCAGCCACCGGCGACCTTGAACGACAGTGTGGGCTCTTCCGGGATGCTCAGTGTCCTGATGTCAACGCTGCCACCACCGAAAGCAGCAGGCATATCCGCGGTAAAGCCCTTGAGGACTGCCAAGGAGCTGATGATCGCCGAAGGAAACAGGTCGAGGGGAATGACGTTACGCGTTAGATCCGGAGATGGAACGTTGGCGCCATTCAGCGTAGTGCTGGAATATCGTTCCCCAAGCCCGCGTACGTAGATGAACTGATCATTCACCAGCGTGACGCCGGGGAGCCGACGCAGGGCCAATGACACACTGCTGTCGCCGACACGGCTGATCTGCTCGGCAGCCAGGAAGTCCGCAACGACTTCCTGCTCGATACGCTCCGTAATCACATCGGTGGCCGCGGAACGCTGGCGCCCTATCACAATGATCTCATCGACGCCGCCGTCTGCTGCCTCCTGGTCTTCAGTCTGGTTTTCGGGCACCTGCACCGCTTCCGGGGCGCCCGGTTGCCCCTGCGCCCACCCAGCGCCTGCTGCCGCGAAGAGACCGGACGAAAGGGTGAGTGCCAAGCGAACGGCGCTACTGACTCGATGATTCATTGAGACTGACCTCATGCCGGGCCTTGAAGAACGAGAACCGGTCGACGTTGCCATCGACCAGCCACCCGGGGCATACGCTATTCCGGGCCCAGAGTTACTCGAACCACAAAACCTGACCGCGGCTACCGACCTTGAGGCCGTAGGTCCACCCTGCCGTCCAGTCATCGGCCTGTAGTACGGCACCGATCCGAGCAGCACCCACCGGCGTAACGCTGAAGTTTGTGGCTGCGGGGTCAACGAATTGAGTAGCGGTAAAGTAGGTCTGCGGAGTCAAAACGCGTACGTTTGCATTCTCGGCGTCTGTAATCACGACGTTGTTGGTGTTGAAGCTGTAGTTGGCGCCGTTGGCACTGGGATTCAAACCTGGCAGCCAGGCAACTTGCACTGTGTCGTTGTTTGCAAAGGTACCAAGGGCAGTAAATGGCTCGGGCGAAGGAGTCGTGGTCCCTGGCTGATTGCACGCCACTATTGTGGACCGCGTCCTGAGATTACCAGCAGCCGCAAGGGCAAGAGAATCCGTGCCATTGATCTCGAAGCAAACATTTGACGAAGGCAGTCCGAAGCCAGCGAACACAATGCTGTCTCGTATTTCTGCACGTGTTCCCCGCCGCAGCAGCACTCCCGAAGAGTTGCCATGAACGCCCCCATCATTGCTCGACATGATGCAAGTCATGTTGGAGATGGTGGGATTCGAGACCGGCGTAACCGTGAACGGCGGGGCGCCTGCATTGTCTCCTTCGACGCAGTTGTTGCCACCAAACTCCGAGTGGATCACCAGCGCATTGGTAACAGAACCTGAGTAGCCGTCGGAGAAGTCGATTGAATCATCGTTGACGTAAAGCGCGATGTAGTTCCTGACATTGACGGCGCCTCCAAAGAACTCCACGCCATCATCGAAGGAGCTGTAGACCTCGACGTTCTCCACCGTGGTCCCTGACCCCACTGCGTTGAAGGTAATGCCATTCAGTTCATCGTTGCTGCCAGAAATGACTTCGTAGCCAGCATGTTTCACAAGGACATACCGAAGCACACCCGAACTCTCGCTATTGGTACTGCCGCCATAGTTCGAAGGACGCCCCTCGGACACTACGTGGCACTGGTTGGCCGCTCGGGCAGCGTCGGTGCATCGGTTCGTGATCCCGTTGCCATTGATCACGATACCGCCCCACAATCCGTTGGCCTCCGGCGCAGCAGTTCCCGAGACAGCATCCGTGTACCCCGTGAAGGTGATGGGCGCGACTTCGGTGCCATCCGCAATGATTCGCGAGCCGCGATTGATCAGCACGTAATGGGAAGGCGCCGTGAATGCAATGGTGTTACCGGCGGCGATCGTCAGCGTAGGTCCAGTGCCTTCTGCAGGTGCTGCACCACTCGATACATTCTCCCCTACGAAAAGCTCACCCTGGAAGATATGGACCCCTGAAATCAACGGTACAGTCATGTTTACTGCGAGAGGCTTGGTCGCGCTCACAAACGACGTGTCGTATACGCAATTGACGCCATCGAATGATCCGCGAAACGTCGTATTAGTCGCATCAACGTACGAAGCGCACGGGTTGGTCGATCCCCCCCCGCCGCCGTTGGTGCTGTTGTCGATCGAGTTGTTAGTGGTCGCGACATTCAGGTTAATGCCGCCACTGTCGCAACCGGCGATCACGACACCTACCATGGACATCAGCAACAGGGATTTGGCTCTCATTACAGGCGTACTCCACGCGATGGGTGATTTGGGGTCTGGTTGATTCGGGGTTTGTGGCTTGCCCGGACTGCGGCTCCACCATGGAGCAGTCCGCTGCAGAAAGCAGTCCGGAAGAATTTGTGAAAAGAAAATTACGCCGCGTGTCTTACATACGAGCTACGGCAATGTGACGGAAATGTGACTCGAAGTCGGGCTTGTAATCCCGACAAGGCGCTGCAGCAAAAACTACATTTTGCAGCAGCTTTCCAAGGACCCGCCGAAGTGATCAGCCTGCGGCACGGTTGTCGCGAGCGAGTACACGGTCCGGGGGAAAATGGCAGGTAAAGGTGCTGCCGCGGCCCTCGACACTCTCGACGGCAAGGGTCGCCCCGTGGCGCTGCAGGGCGTGCTTCACGATCGCAAGGCCAAGGCCTGACCCGCCGATCTTCCGGGACCGGCCAGCGTCGACCCGATAGAAACGCTCGGTCAGCCGCGGAATGTGCTCCGGCGCAATGCCAATACCCGTATCCCGCACGGCGACATGGCCACCGGCGGCGTCGACCCACCAGCGGATCTCGACCTCCCCTTCCGGCGGGGTGTACTTCACGGCGTTCGAGACCAGGTTCGAGAAGATGGAATGCAGCTCACTCTCCGCGCCCCGGATATGGGCATCGGATTCGGTCTTCAGCGTGATGGCCTTTGGCCGCCGCTCCTGCCCCATGAGGTCGCGTCGCAACAGCGCCAGCATGCCGCCCACATCGACGTGCTGATCTTCGGGGGCCGTGCCGCTGGCCTCGAGCCGCGAGAGTTCGAGAAGGTCGTTGATGATGCCCCGCATGCGGTCCGCCTGGCGGCGCATCTCCTGAACCGGCTCTCGCCACATCGGATCGAGATGGGGCTCTTCGGCCAGCGCGTCCAGATAGCCGGTCACAACCGTCAGCGGCGAGCGCATCTCATGGGATGCATTGGCAACGAAATCACGCCGCATGGACTCGACACGGACTTCGCGCGTGACGTCGCGGATGACCAGCAGCTTCTGCTCCGAAGAGGACGTCGTCACCAGATGCAGCTCCAGCCAGCGATCGCTGTCGACCGGCTCGTGAATCGTCACGGACGCCGCCCTGTCGGGATCGGTGAGGTACTGGACAAAGCGCGGATCCCGGAGGAGGTTCTCGATGCGGATCCCGAAGTCGAGCTTGCGCCGCAGGCCGAGCCACTTCGCGGCGTTGCGATTGAACCAGATGATCTCGTTGCTCGGCCCCAGCAGGATGACGCCATCCGGCATCGCCGCCGTGAGACGGCGGAATTCACGCAACAGACGCACCACCCGTGCCTTGTGGAACTGCTTGCGGCGGTAGATCCGGCTGACTGTGGTGATGACTTCTCCCCAGGGGCCGTTCATGTCCGGAGGCTGCAGCGTGCGTCGCTGGCGCAACCAGCGATCGAGCCGCAGCAGATTGGCGATCTGCAGGGCGAGATACAGCCCCAGCACGGCGATGAAGATGAGGGCCATGTGCCCGAAGATGAGGCCCGCGATCAATGCAACCAGCAGCGCGCCACCCAGCCGGAGGAAGGCCTGCCCTGCCGTTGCAGAAAGGGCGCGCCCCAAGGGCATCTAGGGAACCTCTGCACAGGTTTCACGGCCGCGACGGCGAGCCATTTCGTGCAGGGCGAGGCGCGACGACCGCTGTGTACTCGATGTACTCGAGGGAGGAGTAACGCTGCCATGCACCCAAATCCGAAAGAAATGGGGATCCCGTCCCGAAATGAATGAATTCAACATTTTATGGGTTGCGCCTCTAATCGCTTGGCTAGCGTCGTTACGGCCCTTGTCCATACTCCCAGTATGAACCGCGG
>JANNNQ010000349.1:0-1611 GCA_031398625.1 Pseudomonadota bacterium | reverse complement strand
CCCGGTATTAAGTTGGTGGCGTCGCATCCAATCTGCTTGTGCACTTGAGCGTGGCGCTCGATCGACGGCGATGTCGAGTTTTTCGGTGCCACGGTGGAAGCGATCAGGTTGGGCGTCGCGGCGGATTCAAAGGTCGCCGCGCTCCGGTTGATGAGCTATCTTCTTAACGGAAAGGAACCAAAATGAAAGCGAAAACTTTGATCGGATCCATGGGTATGGCTGCCTTGATTACTTCTGGAAGCGCGCTGGCTGCCGATGTGGGCACGCGCAGTGCCGACGAGGCACAGGCGGACCTGATGCGCACCTACAAGAGCGCCGGCGGGGAGCCGGGAAAGCTCACGAGCCGGTCTTCGAAGGACGCCTATGCCGACCTGGTCCGCGACTGGGACGGCAAACAGACCCAGCGCCAGGGTGACATCGTGGGGGCATCTTCGAGTGCAACTCCGGTGGGCTCGCGCAGTGTCGAGGATGCAAACAAGGATCTGATGCGCAAGTGGTGAGGCCTGCAACGGCTTCGACACTCAGTCAGGAGCGTTGGGCGCGGCCTTGAAGTCGGGTTATCGCCGCGCCCATCGGATCGAGGCATCGGAGTCCGAGGGTGGTTCCCAAGCCTCCGCCACCCGAATGGCGCCGTGTGAAGGTTCTGCCGCAGGCTCGGGGTACTGCAGTTCCGCTGCGCGGGCGAAAGCTTCCGCAGCGGCGGGGCCGCGCTTGAGTTGCACCAGGGCACGGCCGAGACAATGCCATGCGGCGGGATTGGTTTCGTCGGCCGCGATCCAGTCCTGGGCAAATCGTACGAGTGCTTTCCAGTCGCGGTTCGCTTCCAGGGACGCGGCGAATACGAACATGGGCAGGTCCGTGCCGGCGCGCTGCCAGAAGGCCGGGCCGTCGGTGGCTCCGGCAAAACCGGATGCTGTCTGCCCGGGAATCTGGTCGCCGGCCCAGGCGAGTGGCAACACAAAATGGAAATTGCCCCCGGCCACGGCTTTGAATCCGATGATGCCGATCAGGCGTCCGGCCTCGTCGAAAAGCGCGCCACCGCTCTGGCCGTAGCCGAAAGGCGCTGAGACTTGCAGGACCCGTGCGCCATCGTGCGCGTGCAGCCCTTTTATCTGCCCAGGGCTGACACTGAGCTTTGCGCCTCGCGGGTACCCGACTGCAACGACCGCATCGTCGAGCTGCAGATTCTCAGTCAGGTGGATGGCGGCCGGTTTCGCTGACGACAGCGCCGGAACGGAGAGGATGCACAGGTCGTGCTCGATGTCCGTAAAGGCCGGGTAGGCGGGCCACTGCAAGCTCTCCCGCCCTACCCTGATCGACTTCGCACGATGGATGACGTGACAGGCAGTCAGGAGGCGTCCCGGGGCAATCAGTACCGCCGAGCCATCGGTAACGTGCCCTGCGCCCGCGCTCTGGATCCGGTACACCGCTGCCGTGAGATCCGCTTGCGTATCATTGTCTGCCGCCAGCGCACCTGGCGTGGGGAACACAAGCAACAACAAAAACATCAGCCGCAGCCGCAACATTCCAGTGACCCTTTCCGGAAGTAGTGCCCTCGAGCAAACAACCGGATTGTAGTAGTTCGGTCACAATTTGAGGTAAAGGTTTCAC
>JANNNQ010000344.1:0-5362 GCA_031398625.1 Pseudomonadota bacterium | reverse complement strand
CGTGCTCTTCCTCGGCAGGACCAAGTTCACCAAGGCATTCGAAACCGAGCGCGAGCGCGCTGGGTTCGGCACGCTCAGTTTGTCCTGGTATGACTGAACGCGGTATCGCCAGCACCATGTGCACGTGATCGGGCATCAGATGCCCTTCTTCGATGCGGCTTTCTTTTTGCCTCGCCAATTCGTGAAACACCTCGCCGACGTGTTGCCGTAGCTGCTCATACAACGCCCTGCGACGCCGCGGCGTTCTGCGGTACTGTAACGACATTGCTTTGACGACACTATTCCTGCGCTCCCCGGCTGCTTGCAGCCCGGAAGTGTCCGCCGCGCGTCTCTGAATCGGCTCCGCCCTTTGGGCTCGGCGGTCCGGTGCGCGCCCATTGATTGATCAACACGGCCAGTTCGTCGGCGCATTGACTCAGCGCTGCCACGCCGCCAGCCGCATCCGGTGTGGGGGCTGGCTTTTCAATCACAAAAGTCCGCTGCGCCCACATGCCCCGGCCTTCCAGGGTAGCCCGCACCCGGAGCACGCCGCGACTGCGACCGGGATGGTCGAAGACCTGCTCGAACTCGAAGAGCTCCGAGCGCAACGCATAAGGGGCCGACTCGTCCGAGGCAACGCTTCGCATCTCGCCGACGCTCGAAGCGCCCAGGCTGTGTCTAAGGCGCTGGGTCAAAAGCGCCGCGGGCGGCATCACCCATTCGCTTTGTGCGTAGGGCATGGGACTGGCGGCATTCTGATAAGCGAGCCGGTAGTACATCGAGGAGCTGTCGATCCAGGCCGGGGCAGCGACTTCGTGGACCACGATGCTCACTCCGGGGTAGTTCGACGCAAAGCGCGCGTCCGACGCGGCTGGCAGCGGCCCGAAATCGAAGTTGGCCTTGGGTGGATCCTTCGATCTCATGAGGCTGCAACCAGAAATTGCAATCAGCACGAATACAGCGGCAAGTAGTCTCATTTGACTGCCCCTCTGGTTGCGACGAACCCATGCTCCCCCGGCCCGGGTAGCGGTGGCTGCAAGCCGAAGATCAAGCTCTGTGGCTGCGCGTTAACCTGGCGCAGCGTTCGCCGGAGTTCGCGCTCATCGCTGGAAACCTGGCCTATCAAAGCGTTCACGCGCGGCAGGGTGTCATTGCGAAGGTCATAAGCCGCTCGGCCGATCTGCTTGGCAGCCTCGCCTACCGCGTCCAGGACGATGAGCTTGCGGTTGGTGTCCGCCGCGAGTTTTGCCACGTTATCCACTGCGCCTTGCGCGCTTTCCATGGTTCGCTTCGTCTGCTGGAGCAGGCCCGGCAGAGCATTGGCGCTCGGTTCCAGGCTGCGCGCAAGCTCGCCGTAGCGCTCCGAGGTCTTCTCGAAGGAATCGACCAGCATCATTACCCGCTGCTGGTTCTGCTCATTGAGCAACTCATCGAGGCGGTCAGCCACACGCGCCGCTTTCAGCACCAAGTCGCGTACGTCGATCTCCGCGCGCTCGAGCATGGATGCTTGCAGTTCCATCTCCACGACCTTCACGCTGGACAGTGGCAGGCGCTCGCCGCTGTTGTCCTTCTCATCGTCTAACTGAACGAACGCCACGCCCGTGATGCCCTGATAGTGCAACTTGGCGTACGTGGAGCGGGAAATCGAGGCCGCGGGATCTACCGAGATGCGTACACGGATCTGGCCGAACTGGCGCGGATCGAAGCTGATCGAATCGACGCGCCCCACTTCGACACCGCGGAAGCGCACGGGCGCGCCGACCTTCAGGCCGGTGACGCTGTGGGTCGAGAGCAGATCGATGGGCAACCGCTCCGGCCCCTTGTCGGGTCCGAGCCAGAGCGCTCCGGCGATGCTGCCTAACCCGAGAAGAATTACGAACAATCCGGCGATGAAGGCGTGCGATTGGCGTTCCATGTCTTGGTCTCTCAGCAACTGGCGACTGCAGCCGCCGGCCTGCTCAACGCGCTTAGCGCGCGGCGCCCGCGCCCCGCCAGGAAATAGGTTTGGATGAACGGATGGGCAACCTTGACGACCTCCTGTATTGGGGCCGCGACGATAACCCGCTGGTCGGCCAGCACGGCGACGCGATCGGACAGTGAAACCAGCGTATCCAGATCGTGAGTGATCATGACTACCGTGAGCTGCAGCGCTCGATGAAGCTCACGAATGAGCTCGACGAAGTCCTCGCTGCTTTCCGGGTCCAGCCCTGCCGTCGGCTCGTCCAGAAAGACAATCCGGGGCTCGAGCGCGAGCGCGCGGGCCAGCGCCGCTCGTTTGATCATGCCGCCAGAGAGCTCGGCTGGCATTTTGCTGCCGTCGGTTCGGCTCAGGCCAACCATCTCCAGCCGCTTGAGCGTCGTCTCGCGGATGAGTTCCTCATCGAAGGTGCGCAGCTCCCGCAATGGAAAAGCAACGTTTTCAGCGACGGTCAGCGCGGAAAACAGGGCTCCGCGCTGGAACAACACCCCCGAGTGGCGCCTGAGCGCGTTGAGCTGCTCTGACGTGAGCTCGGAGAGCGCTGTGCCGAGCACCTCTATTTTGCCCTCGGTGGGGCGATCGAGCCCGAGCATCTGGCGCAGCAGGGTGGTCTTCCCCGACCCGGAGCCGCCGACGATGGACAAGATCTCCCCCTGTACGACCGACAACTCCAGATCGCGGTGCACGACGTGCTGCCCGAACCGAGTGGTTACGCCGGTCAGCTTGATGACAGTCTGTGGCGCGGGATTCACAGTCACATGCCTACGTGCGAGAGCAGCACGGCGAAAATGGCATCGGCAACCAGCACGCTGCTGATCGCGACGACAACCGAGCTGGTTGTTCCTGCGCCCAGACTCTCGGTGTTCGGCTTCACGCGCAGCCCGAAGTGACAGGCGACCAGCGCGATGATCAGGCCGAATACCACGCCCTTGGCCAGACCGATCCAATAGTTCGCGATCGGCACCACCTTCGGAACGGCGTCAAGAAAGTCGTAATAGCTAACGCCCAGGGACAGATGGGCGGCGACCATTCCGCCGAGCAGCGCGATTGCGCTGGTCCACAGGCCAACCAACGGCTGGGACAGCGCGAGAGCGATCACCTTGGCGAGGATCAACCTCTGTGTACAGGGCACACCGATCGTGGTCAATGCATCGAGTTCCTCGTTCAGGCGCATGACCCCGAGCTGTGCCGTCATGGACGAGCCGGAGCGACCGGCCACCAGGATCGCCGCCAGCAGTGGTCCCAGTTCGCGCACGCACGCGATGCCGAGCAGATCCACTACGTAAACCTCGGCACCGAACCTGCGCAGCTGGTCACCGGCCAGGTAACTCAGCACGACCCCAATCAGAAAACCTACCAGCGCCAGGATTCCCAGCGCCTGGGCGCCGGCTCGATAGACTCCAGCCGAGATCTCGCGCGTTGGCCAGCGTCGCGGGTGTAGAACCAGATCGATTGCGTCGAGCAGCAGGCGGCCGATCAGTTGAACTATCGCATGCAACTGCTCGAGAAATCCCAGAACTGCCTGCCCGACACGCACTATGGGCTGCCCCAGTTGGCGCCGGCGCTGTGACGGCTCCGCGATCGCGCCTTCGTCGGCAGTGTGCAGGCGGGTGAAGTATTCCTTCAATGTCCCCGGGATGACGAGCCGTTCCGGGAACGATCGACCCCACGCCCGCCACAGAAACAACGCTGCGATGTGATCGAGCTTCCCGAGCCTGCCCAGATCCCATGAAACCCGCTGATCGGCCGGAAGCTTCGCTAACTCACGCTTGAACTTCACGACGCGCGGTACGAGACCAAGCGTGGTCCAGTCGCCGGTGACGGATACGTCGTACTCGTCACCGGGCAAACTCGCCAGCCGCAGATCGGGTGCGCTTCCGGGTGTAGGCTTCACGTTGATCATCGCCTCGATCATGGATCGGATTGAATCAGTTCCCCGCGGCTTCCTCGAGGGTGCGGCCTGGTCTGTTCGGATCGGGGCGCGACTTGACCGCGCTTTCCTCGGCTGAATATCCGGAAACATTGAACATCACCACACCCGCGGCTTCCAAAGCAAAAACCAGATTGCGCATGATTGTCTCTCCTGTTAAGACTGCACACGGCCACGCGGCAGTCAACTCTCGGTCTGAGGACATCCACGAGATGCCGATGCCGTCATATTGCTGCCGCAACGCGTGTTCATCCGGCCTGCTTCGGGTAGTTCTCCTTCCGCCGCTGACACAGGGTAAGCGCAACCGATCGTCACGTGGTAAGCGAAAAGTCAATGTTTCGTCCGAATCTTCTGATCGTTGTGTCCCGGAAAGAGTGGCGGGAACGACAGCAGCCGTGGCGGTTCTCTGGCAGGAGTGGCGGCATGAAAGCGGCGAGGACACTGTCGCGCTGGTCGCACTTGCGCTGATGCCAATTCCCTTCCCATCCGATCTGGATGAATGTCCGTGCGGCAGCCAACGCGAGTACTTCCAGCTCGACGGCTGGAGCCGCGTTGACCTTCCCTTCGGATGCATGGCTCGCCACGCCATATCCACGGCCCGGCCGTGTCGTTGCCTACCAACACGTGCCCAAGGGCGCGCGCGAGATCGTCGGCGCACTGAAGGCCGAAGTGACTATGGGGCGCTGCGCCGCAGGTTGGGCTGCTCAGCGCAGAGACTCCAGGAAGTCCAGCAGGCCCTCGAGCTCCGCGGGGTCCGATACGCGAACCGCCATGAGGGTGCCCGGAAGCTCGCGCGACGGGCTGGACAGAAAGCGCCGCAGCGAGTCGCGGTTCCACACGATTTCCGAATCCATGAGGGCCCGGGAATGTATGCCCGAATCCTTCGTTCCCGCCTTCGTGCCTACGATGCCGGCGAGGTTCGGCCCCACCGGGTAATCCGCCGGCGCGGTGACGCCATGACAGGTTCGGCAGCGGAGCTCGAAGACCTGCTTACCCGATTCCACTGTGCCGTCCGCGTTGGCCACCCCGATCACACTCGCCAGCGCGAGCGCCGCACATACCGGCTTGCGAAAGCTGTTCATGCCCTTGCCCTCCGAAGTTGTCGCACCTGCATGCTAAAAGCACTCCCGCGCCGAGTTGTCAGCAAAAGGGCGTCATTTGGTCGGATTTGTCCGAGGGGCCGTTCGACCCGGCTTTACACTCTGGAGCGGGCCGGGCCTTTCTGAGAGTGGAGGTATGTTCCGGGCGCCGGCCAACGAGCTTCCCGGACGTTGCAGCCAGCGGCATGACAGGGTCGCCGGCGCGCTCCCGGCCGGCTAGCTGGACAGCGCCTCGAATGCGCGGTCGTGCATGGCCTCTGCTTCGTGCCGCAGCCATTCGTTCCACGCGCTCATCCCTTCACCGGTTCTCGCCGACACGCGCAGCACCGCGAGACCCGGGTTGATGCGGCGCGCATTGCCGATGCAGCGCGCCTC
>JANNNQ010000119.1:0-1884 GCA_031398625.1 Pseudomonadota bacterium | reverse complement strand
GGTGCGATTGCCACCAGTCAAGCTCCTGCACGTTGTAGATGCCCAACGCCTCCAACCCGGCCTTGTTGCCCTGCGGCACCAGGAACAGCGGTGGACCGCCAGCCTGGGCGTTGAGCGCGATGACACTTTTCTCGTCGAGATGGTCGTAGTGGTTGTGCGAGATCAACACCACGTCGATGCGAGGCAGCTGAGTCAAAGCAAGCCCAGGCGGCTGCGCGCGTTGCGGGCCGGCGAATGACAAGGGCGATGCACGCTCGGAAAAGATCGGGTCGGTCAGCACGTTCAGCCCGCCCAGCTGCACCAGCACGCTGGCATGGCCGATCCAGGTCACCGCCGGCTCCATCACCGCTCCAGCGCGCGCATTGGCCTGGATGAACCCCACGTCAGGCACGACCGATGGGATCGGCGCCGCCGGCGGCCGCGGCAGACCCTGGCGGAACGAACTCCAACGCCACTGCAGCAGCGTGGCCAAACCTTTGGGCGCGAACTCCAGATAGTTGTTCTGGAAGCTGCCATCGCGGTGATGCACCGGCCGCGCCGGCTCGGTGACCTGCGCAGCGCAACCCGCCGCCAGACAGGCCTGGACGCCGACCCACAACAATCGGCGGAACAATCGGTGCATGGGGCACGATCATCGCAGCGTCCGGCGGCCCTTGCCGAGCGTCGGGTAACCCGGGCGCACGGACCTCACCGGCCTTTACGGGTTTCTTCGTATAATTTCGAGGCTTTGCTGACCGCGTCTTCAAGAACACCATGGCGAACGCTTCCGGAGCGGACCGGATCGACCGATCCAGGCTTCGCAAGCCCAAATCGGGTGAATCGGGTGAATCAGGTGATTGGGATCACCAGAACGACGAAGCAGCATTCCTGCCCGCGCTGACGCGCGAGCAGGCGCAGGCGCTACGGCAACAACAACCCACGGTGTCGCCGTGGAAAGTGGTGGCGGTGCAGGCAGGGGTGGGGCTGGTGGTGGCGTTGCTCGTTATGCTGTTCACCGGCAAGCAGGAGATGTTCTGGTCGGCGCTGTACGGCGCCGCCACGGTGGTGGTGCCGGGCGTGCTGATGGCGCGCGGCATGACCAGCCCGCTTTCCAGCATGTCGCCCGGCGCAGGTGCCGTCAGCTTCATGTTGTGGGAGTTCGTGAAAATCGGGGCTTCGATCGCCATGCTCGCGCTGGCGCCGAAGCTTGTGCAGCCCCTGAGCTGGCCGGCTTTGCTGGTGGCGATGGTGCTGTGCATCAAGGTGTATTGGCTGGCGCTGTTGTGGCGCGGCCGCTGAGAAGACAACACAAGACGGACAGTCCATGGCAGCTTCTGGATCCGCGCCCACCGCTGGCGAGTACATCGTCCACCACCTGCAGCATCTGCAGAACCACAAGCAGACCTCGGTGGTCGACTTTTCGGTCATCAACCTCGATTCGATCTTTTACGCCGTGCTGCTGGGCGTGGTGGGATGCTCCTTCCTGTGGCGCGCGGCGAGCAAGGCGACATCGGGCGTGCCGGGGCGCTTCCAGGCCGCGGTGGAGATCCTGATCGAAATCGTCGATGGCCAGGCCAAGGGCATCGTGCACAACGCTACCAGCCGCAAGCTCGTGGCCCCGCTGGCGCTGACCGTGTTCGTCTGGATCGTCCTGATGAACGCGATGGACCTGCTGCCGGTCGATCTGCTGCCGGTGATCACTGGGGCGATGGGCATCCCCTACCAGCGTGTGGTGCCCACGGCCGACCTCTCGGTGACGATGGGCATGTCGCTCTCGGTGCTGCTGGTGTGCCTGGTCTACAACGTCAGGATCAAGGGCGTCGGCGGCTGGGCGCACGAGCTCTTCAGCGCGCCGTTCGGCACCAGCAAGAACCCCCTGTTCGCGATCCCGCTGGGCATCGCCAA
>JANNNQ010000140.1:0-2545 GCA_031398625.1 Pseudomonadota bacterium | reverse complement strand
CCTGTGCCTGTTCGATGCGCGGGGCGAGAAGGAAACGGCGCGGATCATGCTGCCCGCCCGGACCGGCGATATCTGGCATGGCTTCCTGCGGCTGCCCCATGGAGTGCCCGGAACGGTCTACGGATTTCGCGCCTCTGGCCCCTACGAACCCCGCCGCGGCCTTCGCTACAACCCGCAGAAACTGCTGCTGGATCCATACGCCCGCCAGCTGGCCGGAACGTTCCACTGGGATGACGCGCTCTTCGGATTTCGCCGGCCTGGGCTGGACGGGGAGGCCGATGGAGCCGACAGCGCTGCGTGCACTCTCAAGGGAGTCGTGACCGACAGCCACTACGACTGGGGTGATGACCGTCCCCCCGCAACGCCGTGGCGCGACACGGTGCTCTACGAACTGCACGTGAAGGGATTCACGCAGCGGCATCCCGCCGTGCCGGAAGAGCACCGCGGTACGTATCTCGGCCTGGCCCATCCCGCAGTGGTCGGCTATCTCAAGAGGCTGGGAATTACGGCTGTCGAGCTGCTGCCGGTGCAGGCCTTCGTGCCGGAGCGCTTCCTGGCCGACAAGGGGCTGGTCAATTACTGGGGCTACAACTCGGTCGCCTGGTTCGCGCCCGCCACCCAGTATGCGGCGCATGATCCGGTCGGCGAGTTCCGCTCGCTCGTGAAGGCCCTCCATGCCGCCGGCATCGAAGTGATTCTCGACGTGGTGTTCAACCATACGGCCGAGGGCAACGAGCTGGGCCCGACGTTGAGCCTCAAGGGTCTCGACAACGCCACGTACTACCGGCTCGAGAACGACCGCAGCCGCTACCAGAACCACACCGGCACGGGCAATACGCTGGCCATCGGCCATCCCGCCGCGAGGCAGCTGGTCATCGACTGCCTGCGTTACTGGGCGGAAGACATGCATGTCGATGGCTTCCGTTTCGATCTCGCGCCCGTGCTCGGCCGCGACGAGGGCTGGTTCCGCAGCGAAGCCGAGTTCTTCCGTGCCGTCCGCTCGGAGCCGGCATTGCGCTACGTGAAGCTGATCGCCGAACCGTGGGACATGGGACCCGACGGCTACCAGGTGGGGCGCTTCCCGCCCGAGTGGTCCGAGTGGAACGACAAGTATCGTGACGCCATGCGGGCCTACTGGAAAGGGGACTACGCGTCGCGCGGTGGATTCGCCGAACGGTTTGCGGGCTCCAGCGACCTGTTCCGCCATCACGGACGCCGTCCCACAGCCAGCGTCAATTTCGTCACGTGCCATGACGGCTTCACGCTCTACGATGTGGTCAGCTACAACGAGAAGCACAACGAAGCGAACCTGGAAGACAATCGCGATGGCCACAATCACAACCTGACCTGGAACAGCGGCGCCGAAGGGCCGACCTCCGATGCAGTGATCTTCGATCTGCGCGAGCGCCGCATGCGGAACTTCCTGGCAACGCTGCTCCTCTCGCAGGGGGTGCCGATGCTGCTCGCGGGTGATGAGTTCGGTCGCTCGCAAGCCGGCAACAACAACGCCTATTGCCAGGACAACGCGATCAACTGGCTGGACTGGGAGCTCTCGGAGCTGAGGGCGCCGCTGGTCGCTTTCGTGCGGCAGCTGCTGTTCATCCGCCGGCAATCGACGGGACTGCGCCGCGATGCGTTCCTGAAAGGGGCGCGCCAACCCGACCGTCAGCACAAGGATGTGAGCTGGTGGCACCCGGAAGGCAGGGAATTGCAGGAGAGCGACTGGCACGATCCCCTTTCCCTCGGCCTGGGGGTGCTCATCGGTCATGCTTTCGTCGACCTGCACGGTCACGCCAACGGCCATCTCCTGTTCCTCTGCAATGGCGCAGGACAACCCGTGACCTTCCAGTTGCCCCGTCCGGCCAGCAGCACCGTCTGGCAACTCGTGTTCGATACGGCATGCTGGCAACCCACGCAGGACGTGCAGGGTCCGGTGCCGAACGGAGCGCACCGGCTGGACGCGCATTCGTGTGCCTTGCTGGTTGACGGCGATGTGCCCGCTGCAGTGCGCAGCAGTTTTGCCCTGCTCTCCGCTTCGTGATGCGCAGCAGCCTCGACGAACTCGCTGCCCGTTACGGCCTGGGCGACGCCTATCACGACTGTCGCGGCGAGCTGAAGATCTTCACGCCGGCAACGAAAATGGCCTTGCTGGCTGCGATGAACGTAGAGGCGGACAGCTGGCCCGCGATCGAGCGCGCCCTCGCTGCAACGGAATCCGGCCCTGCTTCGCTGGTGCCCGAGGTGCAGGTGCTGCGTGCCGATGAGGCGCCTGCCATCCGCATTCACGCGGCGGCGTTGCAGCGGGCAACGGCAATCGAATGGGTGCTGCACCTGGAAGAGGGCACGACACTCGCGGGAAGGGCGCACACCGGGGACCTGGTCCCCTGGCCCGATCAGCCGCGTTGGGCGCGATGGGCGCCGGGCCAGGACCTGCCGCTCGGCTATCACCGCCTGGTACTGCGGGCAGACAACGGCGCCCGAGGAGAGTCGCGGCTCATCATTGCGCCGGCGCGTTGCTATGAACCGCCGGCATTGAGTGCGGGGC
>JANNNQ010000096.1:0-7625 GCA_031398625.1 Pseudomonadota bacterium | reverse complement strand
CTCCAGCTGCGTCCGATCGGCCATCGTTACCTTCAGTTCTTTGGCAGGTCTTCCGACTTTCATGCTCCAGCACTCCGGCTTCCAAGGATACTCCTTGGACCGAACCCAGTATGTAAAGTTACATATGGGACATCACACTAGATTGAAGATTCGGTGCCGGACTGACACCGAGGATTCCTGTGGATTGATCAGCGAAGGTGGCGCAATGCGGCTGAAACCAGGCCGGCCTGGTGGTGCGTATCGGTCTTCAAGAAGATCCGCTTTAGCAGAGTGCGGGTCGTAGTGAGGGGGAAATGGTGCGGGTTGGGTGTTTCGGTTACGGGAGGGTGTTGCGCCGGGCGAGCTGGCCAAAAGCCGGGAGTTCCCGGGCAGGACGGCGAATCGGGAATACCGAACTACCGAACGCTGGCACCATTCGCCCCTCGCCCCTTGGCAGTGGGGGCAGGGTTTGGGCTGCCCCCGAGGAGCACTGGGAGTCTGACTCCGATCGTACGCGATCCGGATGGCCACAATATCGAAGCCGTTTGTCACGATCCTGAATAGCACGGGAGACTGGAGGCGCTGGCCAGCATGTCTTTTCTCGACCTGTTTTCGGATAAGGCGGACCGCTACGCCGCGGCGCGGCCTCGTTATCCTGAGGAACTGTTCGCTTTCATCGCCTCCCACTCTCCTGCTCGGGAGCGCGCATGGGATTGCGGCACGGGAAACGGACAGGCCGCTGTTTCCCTGGCGAGGCATTTCACCGCTGTTTTCGCCACCGATCCCAGCGAAGAACAGATCGCGCATGCGGCCCCGGCCGCCAACATCCACTATTCCGTGCAGCCTGCGGAGAGAACGAATCTGCCGGATTTGAGCATGGATGCCATTTGCGTAGCCCAGGCGCTCCACTGGTTCAACTTCGATCTCTTCTTCGCCGAGGTACAGCGCGTTGCTGCTCCCGGCGCCGTTTTCGCCGCTTGGGGCTACACGTGGTTCTCGGTTTCGCAAGACTTCGATGCAGTCTTTCGGGAATTCGTCCTCGATGTCATCGCGCAATACTGGGTTCCGCAAAACCGGATTCTCTGGGCGGGCTATGTCGATGTTCCCCTTCCGTTCTCCCCGATCGAATCCCCCGAATTCAGGATCCAGGTGCGATGGAATTTTCAGCAGCTGCTGGCGTATGTGCGCACCTGGTCGGCCTCAAGACGATGCATCGCTGAGATGGGCGCTGAGTTCTTCGAGGCCGCGGAGCGGAAACTGGCGATCTCCTGGGGAGCCCTCGAAGCTGAGCGCCTTATCGACATGCCTCTGCATTTTCTCGCCGGTCGGGTTTCATCATAGGTTCGGGGAGGCGGGCCCGTGATCAATCTCCGCGCTGCTGTTCTCACCAATCTCATCCTGCTGCAAAGGTGGGATGATCAGCCGCATGTCGTCGGGAGCGAACCGTACCGGGTACCCAAGACCCCGTCTATCCGCGTCCGCTACGGGCCGGACGACTCGCTCGCCGGCTTCCTTCGAGGACCCCTTTGTCGTTCCCATAGGACCTATCCTTCCTCACTCTGGAGTCTCCAGGAATGCCGGGGCGCTTCAGTTCCGCGAAAAAGCGCCGTCGATAGGCAAGAGGAGTCATGCCCAAGGCCATCAGAAAGCGGCGATTGAAGTTTGAGAGATTACTGAACCCCGCGGCATAGCAAACTTGAGCAACTCGCAGTTCAGCCTGTTGCAGGAGTGTGCAAGCAGCTTCGATGCGCAAAGCGTCCACGTGTTTGCTGAAAGTGGTCCCGGTGGCACGCCGAAAGATACGACTGAGGCTGCTGGACGAAAGGCCGAGCTTTGCTGCGACTTCGGCTTGATCAAGCATGTCGCCATTCCTGTCTGATCTCAGGAGCTGCAGGGCCCGCCGTACATACGTGAGATCACGTTCCGCCGCGACACGCTGAAGCGTCGCGCCGACCAGGGCGCTGTGCTGAAGCCCCGTCAGCTGGTTCAATACACCAATCATGCAGAGCAGGCGCGGCGCTCCAGACAGGCTCGGCAGTCGCAGCAACTCGGCTCTTACTGTGCCCGCCGGATCCTGAAAGCAGAGCCCGGTTCGGGCGTCGGCAAGCAGCCTGCGAATCGCATTCCATTCTGGAGGACAGTCGTCCGATCCAAGGAGATCACGGCGGAACAGCACGACGATGGCTTCACAATGCTCCTCGGTGCGCCCTTGAGTCCACCAGGTGTGCGGGACACGTGGCGGGACCAATACGATTTCGCCTGCGGCGAAGCTGTCCTTGGCGCCTGCTATCCAGCGCTCGCCCCCTCCGGAGACGATGCAGTTCAGCTCGAACTCATCGTGTTGATGCCAGATCGCCCTGAATCCCGGCGACCGCAGATGCAGCACCTGGAAGGAAGTGCCGGGAGATGGTGGTGCAGGGCGCAACAAGGCGTACACGCAATAAAGTATCGGCCTTTGCAAGCCAAATGGCCAGATCGAAAGAATGGCGGCAGCTAAAGTGTGCCCGGGAGTTGAAAGCCAATGAACCATTGCGAGGCAGTCGATCTTCGATGGGAGCTGGTCGAGAAAGGATATGCCGTAGTACCCGGCGTGCTCGACAGCTTCGGTCTCGCGGCAGCTCAGCACGCCGCCCGGCAACTGCTTGACAACGCGCCGCCCGATCACTTCGCGGCGAACCGTACCACCGGAAGCATGCTAAGCATCGCCGCCGAACCAGGCTTTGCCGAAGTCATAGCGTGGCCGAAAACGCTGCAGATACTTCGCAGCCTGGGATTCGGTCAGCTCGCCTGGTCCGCAGGCTATGTCATCAGCAAGCCGGCCGGTGGACCAAGGCTCTTCTGGCATCAGGACTGGCTGTGGTGGACGCACCCAATCAGCGCCTCGGCGATTCCACATCAACTCTTCGCGATGTACTACCTCGTGGATACGGATAGAAGGAACGGTTGCTTGAGAGTGGTACCGCATTCGCATCGGCAGCGCTTGCCGGCGCACGAGCAGCTCTTGCGCGCACACTCCGCTGAAGCGCTGGCCGGGAACGATCAGAGTGATCCGGCCTTTAGTGACATGGAGGGAGAGGTCGACGTTCCGGTTCGCGCTGGCGATCTGCTGCTCGGTGACAGTCGACTGCTCCACGCAGCTCATGGCAACAACAGCGAGTCAAACCGCACGCTCATCACGCTGTGGTATCACCCGGCTTACGAGCAGTTGCCAGGCGCCATTCAGGCGTTCCTGGCCGAGAAGTACGGCGGCTCGCTCAATGGATGGAAGACTGACAAGCGCAATCGAATCGACTGCCTGCTGCCATATGGAGCGGAGGGCGCACCAGCCTGGCCAATCTGCCGCGATCCACATGTTGCGATGCATCCCTAGCCGCTGCCGTGGAGAACATTCCGCGCGAGATCAAGCCCTTCAGCGCTTCAATCGCATTGACAACCCGGGTCCGGGCGTTCGGGCTGCTTCTCATCGTGGAGTTGCTGTATGGCTGGGCATGGAACTCTGTCGACGTCATTCGGCCACAGCTGCGCGAAGAGTTCGGGCTTTCTCTGGTCCAGGTAGGTGCCTTCTATTCGGTGCAAGCAGCCGGCGCATTGCTGGGCGCACTTTTCCTTGGCCAGATCGCTGACCGATGCGGACGGCGCAACGTGCTTATGGGTGTCCTCCTGGGGTTCGGCATACTGCTCGCACTGGGGGCCTCAACGACGAGCTACCTGGCAATGGTCGGTCAGCGCTTTCTGCTTGGCGTTTCCCTGGGTGGGGTCGCGCCGATCGTCGGCAGTCTATACATCGGTCTGTTCCCCGCTCACTTGCGCGGAAGACTGGCAAGTCTCCTCAACGCGGTGTTCACTCTCTCGATCGTAGCCCTGAGTGCATCGATCGCGTTGCTGCCAAGCAGCCAGGACTGGCGCTTGTTGTTGTGGATCGGTGGAGCTGCGCCCGTGCTTCTGGTTCCATTCATGCTGCTTCTTCCCGATGACCGCAGATTTACCGCCTACGATGAGCTGCCGTCGACCAATCCGGTAGCAACTGCAACGTTTCCGGTTGCTGCGCTCCTTGCGCCGGGCTTGCGGAGATTGACGCTGCTCCTGGTATTGATGGCGGGCTTCAACTACTTCGCGGCGCAGGCCTTCACGGGCTGGACCGCGAGCTTTCTTTCTGAAGTTCGTCAGATGGATTCTGGCAGCGTAGGTACAGCGCTCGCCTGGCAGGCTGCCGGAAGCCTGCTCGGTGGCTTCTTCTGGGGCTGGTTCGCCGACAGGCGCGGCCGCCGGGCGGCAGTCATTGGCTATGTGGCAGGCGCTGTGCTTATGACCGCTTATCTGACGGCCGTGCAGGATGAGGGCATGTTTCGATGGATGGGATTCGCGGTCGGCTTCGCCATCGCGGCATCAGTCATTTGGCCACCCTGGATGGCAGAGATCTTTCCGGAACCGCTGCGGGCAACAGCCCTGTCCATATTCAACTGGGGTCGTATTGTCAGTCTTTTTGCGCCGCTGGCCACGGGTGCAGTTGCCGAGGATCACGGACTCGGCACGGCAATGCTTCTGGGTCCCCTTGCTTTGCTGGCAGTCGCTCTATTGTGGAGACAGTTCCCGGAGACGCTCGGGAGACCCCCTTGGAGATAATGTTCGCCCGAGCCAGCGACGACTTGGGCTATCCATGAGTTCCAGTTCATTGATTTCGGGAGGCTGTTAAGGAACCTCTGAAATAGTGCTATCTGAAACTGGTGACGCATTTTCAACCATGGTCTTTCAATCAGTTGCATCGCTGCTCGCTTGACACATGTAGGTAAATCACAGCTGCCTTAAACCTGTGCTTTCGCTGGCTCCAGATGCAAAAGGCACGGATAGCTATTTGCATCACCCTGTTGGCAGAGACCGCGGGCCAAGGATCTGCGCCACTTGACGTAGCGGACTCATGACGCTGGAAGACGAGGCGTGCCAGTGCCGCGATTCAGAAAGAACGGTTGACGCTAAGCTGCCAGCGCCGGCCGGGCATCGCCTGCAGCAGCGTTTCACCCAGCGTGTCCCCCGTGCGCGCCCGGAAGTACCGTTCATCCAGAAGATTGAGCAAGTCGAGCTTGAGTCGCCAAGCGTCGACGTTGTGGAAGACACCGGCGTTGAAGATGCTGGCAGCCGGGAGCGCGACCACTTGGAGCCGGCCTGAATAGGTCGACGAGAAGTAGTTGCCGCTGACGGAGAACCCGAAGCCTCCTGCCAGCTGGTGATGCAGGCTGAAGCCAAGCTGGGTCTCCGGATTGCCCTGCTTGCGCCGGTACTGCGGCATGTCGGGGGGCACGACCAGGAATGCGCGGCCGCCATAGAGGAAGGCTTCGGCGGGATAGACCACGTTGCCGTCCGCATCGAGAACGTCCGCGAACCCGAGCGTGCGGGCATCGACCATGACATTCCCGCCGGTATTCGGCTGCAGGAAAGTCTTCTGCCTGAGCGCATAAAGCGACACCAGCGTTCCCGGCAGGGGCGTCCACTTGAGTTCGCTCTCCCAGCCGCGCGTCACGGTGGCAGTAATGTCGGCCCCCAGCACCGAGGCGAGATCGTTATCGCCGACATCGGTTCTCTCCTGTTCATACGTTGACGCAGTCATGAACAGCTGGTCGTCCAGGAAGCTGGCCTTGATGCCAGCTTCGCGCAGACGTGCCTGGCCGATGTGGCCATTGGCGATCACCTCTCCATCCATCTTGTGATTGTTGCCTTCCAGGGTGGTGCTCGAGGCTGCCAGCGTCACGTAGGGCCGGATTCGATACGGCAGCTCGTGCGACAGGCTGAAGGAAAACGAGGTGGCGTGGTCCGAACCCCGCACCGTGACATCGCTTGTGGCCCGGGCACCGGGCGCGGACGAGGTGCCCGCCAGGGCATTGAACGCGGCGAAGTCGGTGTTCTTCGCCGTCGAGTAGTCCACGCGCCCGCCCAGAAGCACGTTGGTCTTGTGGAAGTCAACATCGAGCAGCAGGCCGAGACCGGTCTCGGAGTAGCGGGTTTCATAGTGACTGGTCCAAGGCGCACCATCCGCCGCGAGATCGGCATTCTCGTAGGGATGGACAAAGGTGGCACCAGCGCGCATCCGTCCGTCGCCCAGCATGACGTCGGTCCGATGATTGGCGAAGTCCCCCCCGTAGCGCCGTCCGGTGGAGCGGGTATGGCGGGCGTTCAACGAACCGAGCGCGTTAATGCGCAACCCGTCCGGCAAGTTTCCGAGCCGCCGGGTGACAGTCAGCTTGTCTTCCCACACATAGACATCCTGCTTGCCTCCTCCCGGCTGCTCGGACCATTTGTACTGGTCCATGCTGTCGAAAAAGAGCTGGTTCCGGACGGTGAAGTCCGGATGGGAGTCATGAACGAGATCGAGGTACGCACCCGTGAACTCGGCTTCCAGTTCCCTTTCAAAGGAATCCGCGCGGCGCGGATCCAGGACGTCAATTCCCACGGTGCGCGGGTCCAGCACCATGCCGACTGGCACGTAGCCCGAGAGGGGTAGCGGCCCGCCTGCCCCCTGTGCCCGCAGCAGCCCGGTCGGGTCTGCCTCCGGGTGGGCCTCGAGGTAGTCGTGCATCGACTGTGGAATGCCGGCGATCGTCGGAAACTGTTCCAGGGGCAGGGGATTCCCGGCTGCGTCGCGGGGCCATTCGAAATGCTGGACGAGTGGCTGGTTGGCGCTCCCGAGCGCGCCCGCAACCGGCGAGCCGCGGTGCATTTCCAGGTAGCCGACCTTCCCGTTGCCATTCGCATCGAGGTTGGCGAGCGGACTGCCGCGCACGTAGCGGCCGCGGTCGACCAGATCCTGCGTGACGCGGTTGGTGAGGGCGCCGGCCGTCCCGGAGAGCTGGTAGTTGATGCCGGCTTCGAGACGGAAGGGGCCCACGAAGTCATCGAGCGTTACCGCAGCCTGCCCGACTTTCTGGGAGATCGGGACATCCCGGGCATAGCTGTCGGACTCCTCGACGAGGCCATAGAGGTAGTAGCCGCCCTTCCTGTTATCAAGGCCGAACGGGCCGCCGAAGCCACTCGCGATCTCGGAACGGCGATGGGAACCCACTACCACCTGGGCGAAGCCCTCGGGCTCGGCGAGATAGCCGTCGCTCGCAGCCCGGCCCGACTTCGGCACCACGTTCACGTAGCCGCCGAGCTTGTTCATGCCGTGCAGCGGCGAGGGGGGACCTCGTACCACTTCAATCGAGTCCAGGGCGGCCAGCACGCTGCGCCCATGGCCCTGGAAATTGACCCGCTTCATGCCGCGAAAGTAGGTATCGGCGGGCACGTTGCGGACATCGACGGAGCCCTGGATACCGAAGCGCGTGGTCGTGAAGGTGCCGGGGACGATCCGGACCAGGTCCTCCACCGCCGACAGGCCGTGCAGATCGATCACTTCGCGGCTGATGAACGAGATCGACCGGGGCGTTTCGATGAGCGGTTTGCTGAAACCGAAGGCGGAGGGGTTGGCGTCATCAGGGAGGATGCGAGGGGCTTCCACCATCACCTTGATCGCGCCAGGCGCGACTTCGCTCCCGGTTTCGCGTACGTCCCCGGTGCCCCGGGGTGCGCTCAGCGCCGCGGCCGCCGGCACATGGAGGGCGAAGGTCATGTCGTCGACGCGACGCCAGGTGATTCCGGTCTGCGCGAGCAGGGCGTCA
>JANNNQ010000093.1:0-21361 GCA_031398625.1 Pseudomonadota bacterium | reverse complement strand
CCAGAACCGTGACCAGCCGCACGCTACCGCCACTGCACTGAAATGTATCCTGACTTCCGCGGCCTGTATTTCAGTTAAATGACGGAGGCGGAAGGGCAGTGGTTGATACGGTTGAAATTCCCCTGCTGGACGAGGCCGGCTTAAGCAAGCTGGGTGTCCGTGCGGGCAGCATCGGTTTCGACGACCGGGGTAACGCCGTTTATCGGTGGCAGAAATCGTCCCTGGGAGCAGATGGCGAGGATGCCGACCAGCTGCGGGCCGAAGCCCTCGACCACCCGGGCCTTGCCATCGTCGATGACGCTCCACCGCCCAATGCACTGATTCAGCGCAATGCGGCAGCCACACGGATCGGTTACAACCCCTACGAGAGCGGGCAGCTGGACAAGAAGTCGGCCCGCAAGCCGCGCGACATGCGCGAGCTCTCGAAGTGGATCGAGCTCAAGCGGAAACTACCCCCCCGCGAGGAGTGACGCCGGCCTGGATTCAACCAGCCTGGCTCAGTTTTTCGCCCTGGCCGGAACGATAGAAACGGCGCAACGCACCCAGCCACGCTTCCGCGCGCACCCGGCGCTTGCGCAGATAGCGATCATCGAGATGGCGACAGAACCGGGCCGCATGATGGTTCGCCAGGCGGTAGCGGTGCAGATGCTCGGCGTCGAGCCCGCCCGCATAGCTCACCCGCCCGAAGAGTTCCCGATGCAACCGGGAGGGATAGCAGCCCCCGCTCTGCACCGTTAACAGGAACAGGGCACCCGCATACTTGTCGACTTCCGCCTGCAGCTCCAGCTCGAGCAGCGAAACGGGCCGGCTGCGCTCCGTGCTCCAGGCGACATAGTGAAAGTGGCTCACCCCTTCGAAGGCCGTGCAGTAGTCGGCCAGATTCGCGGCGTCCAGACGGACGAACGGATTCGCTGCCTGCAGTCGAGCCACCACCGCGGCATCCACGTACAACGCGAGCTGCACGGCAGTGCCACTGTCCCCTGCCGGCTCGACGATGACCAGCTGCTCGTCGGTCAGCGCTTCGCTGCCGGCCTGCTGCTTGAGTTCACGGCGATCGGTAATGAGGAAATCACGGACATCGTGCTCGACCGGCGCATCGTAAAGGCGCGCCAGCAGCCCCTGCATCTGTGCCAATACGCTGGCTGCAAGCACCGCTGTTCCCCTGGGTCAATGACGCGCGCTGCCCACAGGCACTGGCGTGGGGGCGATGCCCAGTCGTCCAAGCAGGGAGCGGGCCCGCGGGCTGCCGGTTTTCAGCCAGACTTCGTAGAGACGCAGGATGTCCCGGTCCGTATGCGTGTAGGCCATTTCCGCCACGTCGTTCAAGGCGTCGACGACGCGGTGAAACTTGCGGGCGAGTTCGTCGAAGATCGTCCCGAGGGCATTGCCTCGGGTGGAACCTGTAGCGGCCAGGGCGCCATATGCCCGGCCTCCCATCGCGATGTGGTAATCGACGTCGGTCAGCTTCCGTGCAAAGCCCTGCGCGAAGAAGCCCGCCACGAACAACGATACGTCACCGAGTCTCCGCAGCGCCTGCGCCCTGAGGCCCGGGGTCGGCGCTTCTGCCGCAGCAGCGAGCATGTGCGCCAGCGGCTTGATGCGCAGGCCTTCAGGAGTGCGTTCGAACAACTCCTCGCTGCGCGCAAACATCGTGAGCACGTTCACGATGTACTGCTCGGTGGGTTCATCGATGGCGACACGCTGCTCGTGCAGCGCCGCCTGCAGCGAGTCGCGAAAGAACTCGCGCAGGGTGATGACTTCGATCAGTACGCCCTGCCCGTCTGCCGTCTGCATGACTTCACCCTCGCTGGATGGCCGCTGCTGGAGCGGCCGGTACTGCGAAGATATGCAATTACAAGGCCAGAAACGTGCGCCGCGTCGCGAACTCCGGGAAGAGGGCAGCGTCCTCAGCCTGGCAGCCGTGAAGGGCTCCTGCTGACAACAACCAAAAAGCCCCGCGGGCTTGCGCTCCGCGGGGCCTTTTCAATCGGCAACGCCAATCGTAAGGACGTTGTGGCCGCTGGTTTACCAGCGACCGCCACCGCCACCACCACCACCACCACCACCACCGCCCGAACGGGGACCACGGCCACCGCCGCCGCCACCACCACCACCCGTCCGCTCCTGCGCTTCATTGACGCGCAGAGGACGGCCGCCCATGTCCTTGCCGTTCAGTGCCTGGATGGCACGTGCGGCGTCGGCACGGGGCATTTCAACGAAGCCGAAGCCGCGAGGACGACCGGTATCGCGGTCGTTGATCAGGGCGACGGAATCAACGGTGCCGTGCGCTTCGAACAGCGTGCGCACTTCAGCATCGGTTGCCGAGAACGGCAGATTACCCACATAGATTTTAGTCATGACAATGCAATCTCTCTGAAAAAGCCTCGAGTTCAATTCCCCCCAGAGGAAACAACACCGAGGCCTGGTTCACGATCGGGCTCCGCCCGCGGAACGGCCGCGTCTTCATGACCCGTGACGTTCCTGGTGCAGTTCCCAGGCCTACGTTCGCGGTCTCGTCGGATTTTTCAGGAGTTGGCCCTGGAATTTGGATCTTGCGACCCGGCTGGCCAGACCAGAGAAACAACGGCAAAGGCAACGAACGGCCCGGAGATTACGCCAACATTTTGGCCAAAGCAATGAAGCGAGGCCGTCCGACAAGCCAGAAAATCGCCTGAGAATGCAGAAAAACGACGATTTTGCGGTGACCGCCCCGGGCCCTATCGTTGCCGCGCCGCCGCAAGACCCCGTTCAAGATCGTCCTTCAGGTCGGCCAGGTCTTCGAGTCCGACGGAGATCCGGAGCAAACCCTCGGTGATTCCGGCCCGCTCCCGCTCGGCTGCCGTGATCCGTGCATGCGTTGTCGTTGCAGGGTGCGTGAGGGTGCTTTTGACGTCGCCCAGGTTCGCGGTGATGGAGACCAGCTGCGTCGCATCGACAAACCGCCAGGCTGCGGCCCGTCCGCCCTCGATCTCGAACGCGATGATGCCGCCGAATCCGGACTGCTGCCGGCGGGCCAGCCCATGCTGCGGATGGGATTCGAGACCCGCATAGTGAACGCGCTGCACCGCTGGCTGCCGCTCAAGCCAGCGCGCGAGTTCGAGCGCCTGGGCGGAATGGGCCCTCATGCGCAGCGACAGGGTCTCGAGGCCCTTGAGAAAGACCCAGGCATTGAACGGGCTCATGCTCGGGCCCGCGGTACGCAGGAAGGCAAACACTTCCTTGCCCACCATTTCCTTCGACCCCACGACCGCTCCACCCACGCACCGCCCCTGCCCGTCGAGGTACTTCGTGGCGGAGTGAATGACGAGATCGGCGCCCAGCGCGAACGGCAACTGCAATGCCGGCGTACAGAAACAGTTGTCCACCGCGAGCACCACACCATGCTCGCGAGCCACCAGCGCAATGCCCGCGATATCCGCAATCACCGACAGCGGGTTCGACGGAGTCTCCAGGAAGAACAGCCGCGTATTCGGCTTGACCGCGTTGCGCCATGCGTCCACGGAGTCGGGCCGCACATAGGTGATCTCGACACCGAACTTCACGAAATAGCGGTTGAAGAGCGTGATGATGGAACCGAAGACACTGTCGGAGCAGACGACGTGGTCACCCGACTTGAGCAACGCCATGCCGGTGGCGAGGATCGCACCCATCCCCGAAGCCGTCGCGACGCACGCTGCCCCGCCCTCGAGCGCCGCGAGCCGTGCCTCGAAAGTGCGCACCGTCGGGTTGGTGAACCGCGAGTAAATATTGCCGGTCGCCCCTTCCGCAAAGCGGGCGGCCGCTTCGGCGGCATTCCGGAATACAAAGCTCGAGGTCGTGAAGATCGGCTCGGAGTGTTCACCTTCGGCAGTGCGGGTCTGCCCGGCGCGAATGGCGAGGGTATCGAGGCGGTAGTCGTGATCAGTCATGGACGGCTTTCCTTGGGCACGCGGACTATAGCCGAAGGCATCGACGCTGGCAGTGCTCCCGGAATGCGGGTAGCCTTTTTGCCCGCAGACTGGCTCACGGGACCAACGCAATGAAATGGACCTCGACGATCGCCACTGAAGCGTCGCTTGCGGCGGCCGTCGGACAGGCCGCGGAACAGGTCTTCCGGGGCCTCGATCACCAGGAGCCCGACCTGCTGCTGGCCTTCGTCAGCGAGGAGCACCAGGGGGAGTTTCCGGCGCTTGCCGGCCTGCTAGCACGGGAATTCGAATCGGCCCGCGTCTTCGGCTGCTCGGCCGGCAGCGTGATCGGTGGCGGCACCGAGATCGAAGACCGCGCCGCGCTGTCACTCACTGCAGCTGTCCTGCCCGATGTCTCGATCGCCAGCACCCACCTCGAGGCAGACCGCGTGCCACCGGTCTTTGCGGAGCGGCGCTTCTGGGAAGATGCGCTGCGGGTCACGGCGCAGGACGAGCCGGTGTTCCTGCTGCTGGCGGATCCCTTCAGCTTCGAGACCGACGGTTTCCTCAAGGGCCTTGATCGCTCGTTTCCAGGCAGTGCGAAGATCGGCGGCCTCGCGAGCGGCGGCAAGCATCCCGGCAGCACCGCGCTGTACCTGAATGGCGCCGTCCATCGTTCCGGAATGATCGCCCTCGCGCTGACGGGCAACATCGAACTGCGCACGGCGCTCGCGCAGGGCAGCCGGCCGATCGGCGATCCGCTCTTCGTCACCAGCGCCCATGACAACCTGGTCCGAGAGCTCGACGGACGTATTCCCCGCGATGTGCTGGGCGATGCGTTCGAGCGCCTCTCGCCCGCGGACCGGCAGCTGTTCGGCGAATCGCTGTTCCTCGGTGTCGCCATGACTCCCGAGCAGAGCGAGTACCGGCCCGGGGATTTCCTGGTCCGCAGCGTGCTGGGACTGGATCCGCAGAGCGGCGCGCTCTGGGTTGGAGGACGGGTACCCGTCAACACGGTCGTGCAGCTGCACCTGCGTGATGCCCTGTCGGCATCCCAGGACGTCGACCAGATATTGAGGGCGCACAGGCAGGCCCTCACCGGCACGCCTTCAGGAGCCCTGCTGTTCTCGTGCCTCAGTCGGGGTGCGGGGTTCTATGGCGAGCGGGATCACGACAGCAACGCGTTCCGGCGCATCGTCGCCGACGTCCCCCTGGGCGGCTTCTTCTGCAACGGGGAGATCGGCCAGATCAAGGGCACGACCCATCTGCATGGACACACGAGCGTGTTTGGCACGCTCGGGCCCCGCACCAGGTAACCGGGTTACGCGTCCTGCAGGCGCCACGGTGACTGGTGGTTGAGCCCCAGGCTGATGATCCTGCCCAGCAGCGGGCCGTACTGGATGCCTGCCACCTGGGCGGACTCCGCGAAATCCTCGCCGTGGCTCAGGTTGGGATTCGCATTGGCCTCAAGCACGAACACGCTGCCGTCCGGGCGCATGCGGAAATCCATGCGCGCGTAGCCGCTGAGGCTCAATGCCCGGTAGATGCGCTTGCTGAGCTTGTCGAAGTAGGGGCCCATGCCCTCCGGCACCTGGGCAGCCGTGGTCTGGATGCCGTGTTTCTTCTGGTAGGCGCGATCCCACTTCACCTTGCGGGTCGCGATGCCTGCCAGTTCGGGCAGCGTGCCGAAGTCCAGCTCCCACACGGGGAACGTCTGCAGCCGCTGGTTGCCCATCACGCCGACGTAGAACTCGCGGCCTTCGATGTACTCCTCGACCAGTGCGTCGGAGTGCGTCTGGTCGTGGATGAACTGGATGCGTTCCTTGAGATGCTCGTGGGTCTGCACCACCGAGGCCTGCGAGATACCGTACGACGCATCTTCCGAAACGGATTTGACGAACAGCGGAAACTTGAGCTTTGCCGGGATCCGGTAGCGCTGCCCCCGTCTCAGGACCATAAAGCGGGGCGTCGGGATGCGGTGATACGCCAGGATCTGCTTGGAGAGCGCCTTGTCCCGGGAAATCATGAGGCCACGCGGATTGCATCCCGTATACGGCTGGCGCATGAGTTCCAGGAACGCGACCACGTGCTGGTCGTAACTCACGATGCCCTGGAATTCCTCTAGCAGGTTGAACGCGATGTCCGGTTTCCACTCCATGATCGAGCTGCGCAGGTCCGTGAGGTTGTCCCCCAGCCCCAGTGCCCGCACGTCGTGGCCCGCCTTCTTCAGACAACCGACGACGTCGTATTCCGTCTTGAACTCGTCGATCTCGCGCTCCGAATAACCCTTGAGGTCGTCGGGGGGAACGAGACTTTCGTGCATCAGCACGAGGATGCGCAGGGGCTTCATAGCGCGTACTTCTCGCGGTCGCGGCGCAATACATCCAGCATGATGCGCTCGATCAGGGACAGGGCAGCCCGCTTCGTCTCCCGCTGCGGGCCGTCCACGACCAGCCCGAGATCACGGCAGCGCCGGATCACCATGCGCATCACATGATGGACCACGTAAGGATGGAGCTTGTTGCGCCGGGCCAGCAGGCGGCTGAACTGCGGGCGTACCTGCCGCAACAACCCGCTCGCCGACACGCGCCGCGGATGATCCTCGCGCTTGCCGAAAACCCGCCTGAGCCTGCGATCGTATGCATCGATCGTGTCGAACGCGTAGGCCTTGAGGCGCTGCTCGTAGTGCTGCCGCAGGGTGCGGCGATTGTCGGCAAGCGGTTCCATCACTTCACGCGTAAGTACGGCCGGGCGGACTCCCTGCAGTTCGTTCATCAATGAATCGACGTATTCGAGTTTGCGACTGACCGGCCAGTCCGCATAGTCCCGGCGCCACCGCGAACGCGGCTGCAACCACACGGCAAAGGTTTCGGCGAAGTCCTCGGTGGGATGGCTCTGCGCATACCAGTGACCGAGGTGCAGCACGTAGTTGCGGCTCGCGGGCCGCGGTTTGTAGATCAGCGGATAGGGTTTCGAGGCAGGGCCGAACGTCCGCCGCCATTCCTTGCGGCGCCGGAGCCGGAACGCCGTATCGACGGCATGCCCGGCTTCATGGCGGAGGATGCGCATGAGCCAGTTCGAATTGCCACCCTCGACTTCATGCATGAACCGGCGCTCAAGCTGCATGAGGCGCGGATGGGCGAGATAGAAGGGAATCGCGATGCCGGGACTGCCGTCCGGGGAAAACCATTCTTCCGACAGCCACGCGTGCGGCTGGAAACGCAGCCCCTTCTGTTTGAGCTCGCTGCAAAGGCGCTCGAGGTGCGGCTCGACGAATGAGCCTTTCAGCTTCAGATGCAGATCGCAGAAGCGCAGCTCGAGGAGCTGCTCGTCGCCCAGGTCAGCCCACCGCACGCGGGTGCGGCGCGCGCGGTCGCGACTCCGTGCCGTCTGGACGCGCCCGCTCATGCGGGACTTTCCCCGTCCTGAGCAGCGAGCTGCGCGACGATCGCGTCGATCCGCTCCCGCTCCAGCAGCTGCCGGCGCTGCTCTGCCGGTATGCCCGCCAGCGAGCCATGGGCCCCGGCAAGCGCACCATACACAGCACCGGCACTGGCAGACAGGGAGGGAGTTGCTGCAAACAGCCTGAGACCCGCGCGGATATCCGCGGACTGCGCAAAGCCCCAGAGCGCGAATTCCAGCGTCCCAAGGACATCATTGCGCAGCGCAGGCCGCGCTGCTTGCGCCCAGTTGCGCCTGAACAAGGCATCGACCTCGGGCTTCAGCTGGCGGTTCCGCATCGAACCCGCGGCCTTGCTGCCGGCGAAATGAACCAGTTCCTGCCTGGTGCTGCCCGCCAGCGCGGCGCACAGCAAAGCCGCGTAGAGCCGGCAGGCATCGAGGACGATGGGCGATTGCTGTGTCGTGCGCGACGCATCGACCGCAGCCTCGATGGCCAGTTCGGGCCGGCTCCTGAAATACAGTGCTACTGCCGCGGTCCGCGCCAGCGAATGCGAGTCGAGATTCGCAGGATCGTGCGACCCTGCATAGGGCTTGCGGGTCCATTGCCAGGTGGCCAGTGCGCGCCGCACGTCCGCAGGAACCGGAATGGTACGCAACGACCCCGCGAGACGGGCGTCCTGTTGCCAGCGGAGGTACCGCTGCAGCTGGTCGTCAGGCAGGTTGCCTGCAGAGGCCAGCAGGCTTTCCGCCAGCAGCAGTGTCATCGCGGTATCGCTGCCCCATTCACCCGCGGAGCGCGCGGCCGCGTCTCCGAGTGCCAAGCCGTACAGGGTGCCCCCGATGCGGCCTGCTGTCCCGTGCAATGCCTGTACTGTCCCCCGGGATTCGCGCCATGCACGCACGAAACGCGCCTGCGCAGCGGTCTCCGGCACATACGGAATGACTTGCGAACGAGCGGACTGCTGCCACAACTGTTCCAGCCGGTCGAGCGCGACCTCGCTTTGCAGGCCGCGTCGAATCAGGTAGCAGCCGATCACCGTACCGGTGCGGCCCACGCCGGCCCGGCAATGCACGTAGACACGCTTGCCCGAAGCCAGCGCGGTATCGATGGTGTCGAGCACCTGGGTCATGAACCCGTCGTCGTCAGGTACACCGTGGTCGACGACAGGGAAACGCTGGTGCACGACACCCGGAGCCAGTGATGCAAGGAGTTCGGCATACTGCGGCAGCTCGCCAGCTTCGGTGAGATCGATGCAGGTATCGATGCCGCAGGCAATGAGGTCCCCGAGACGGGCTTCTGTTTCCGCCAGGACAGAGGCACCGGGATACTCACCCGCCAGCAGCCTGCCCGGCTCGACCCAGTAGGTATTCGGGAACGGGCGCGCAGGCCCGGCGGCCGCTATCGCTGCTGGATGATCCTTCGCTTCCATCCGTCAGATCGCATCCGGATCCGCAGCATCAACCCAGCCCCGCCCGCTGCCGGCATCTGCCTGGTCACCCAGCGCCGCAAAATCGAACGCGGCCGGATCAGCCAGATGCGAGGGCACCACACTGCGCAGGCTGGAGAAGATGCTTTCCGTCCGTCCCGGGTAATCCCGCTCCCAGTCCTGCAACATGCGTTTGATCGCGACGCGCTGCATGTTGTCCTGCGAGCCGCAGAGGTTGCAGGGGATGATCGGGAAATCCCGCGTGCGGGCATAGCGTTCGATATCCCGCTCGGCAACATAGGCCAGCGGACGGATCACGATGTGCCGGCCATCCTCCGACTTGAGCTTGGGCGGCATGGCCTTCAGCTTGCCGCCGAAGAACATGTTGAGGAACAGTGTCTCGACGATGTCGTCACGGTGATGACCGAGCGCGATGCGCGTGATGCCGTGCTCCGCGGCGAAGCGGTACAGCGCGCCGCGCCGGAGGCGGGAACACAGCCCGCACATCGTCTTGCCTTCCGGGATGACGCGCTTCACGACACTGTAGGTGTCCTGCTCGATGATGTGGAACGGCACCCCGAGTGCCCGCAGATACTCCGGCAGGACATGCGCCGGAAAATCGGGCTGCTTCTGGTCGAGGTTCACCGCGAGCAGCTCGAAGGCGACCGGCGCACTTCGCTGCAGCGACAGCAGGATGTCGAGGAGCGTGTACGAATCCTTGCCGCCGGACAGGCAGACCATCACCCGGTCACCGGTGCCGATCATCCTGAAATCCTGGATGGCCTTGCCCACGAGTCCCCGCAACCGTGCCTGCAGCTTCCGCGCATTGTTGGACGGCGGCTGCTTCACGATGGTTTCGGCAACGGGAACGGCAGGATTCATTCGAGATACTTCGCTTCGACGTAGCGCAGCCAGGGCGCGGCAGACAGGGGCTTGCCGGTCGCGTTGAGGATGAGCTCCGGAGTGCTGACGCTCGCACCGAGCCCATGGACGTGGGTCTTGAGCCACTCGAAGAGCCCGCCGAACTGCCCTGCCGCGAGTTCGTCATCGAGGCCTGGACGGTCGTTGCGCAGGCTTTCGAAAAGCTGTCCCGCGATCGTTGCCCCGAGGGCATAGGACGGAAAGTAGCCGAAAGACCCGACTGCCCAATGCACGTCCTGGAGGCAGCCTTGCGCATCGTTGCCGGGACGCAGCCCGAGTCGCCGTTCCATGCCGTCATTCCATGCTTCCGGCAGGTCCTTCACCTTGAGTTCGTCCGCGAGGATGGCTTTCTCCAGATCGAACCGCAGCATCACGTGCAACGGATAGGTGAGTTCGTCGGCGTCGATGCGAATGAGGCTGCGCTGGACGCGCGTGAGCGAGCGATACAGGTTCTCCACTTCCCACTCGGGACCGGTCGTGCCGAAGATCCTGTCGAGCACGGGTTTCAGGTAGCGGAGGAACGGCCGGCTGCGTCCGATCACCATTTCAAGCAGCAGCGACTGACTCTCCTGTACGGCCATGCCGCGGTCGCGGCCGACCGGCTGTCCCACCCAGTTCTCGGGAAGGCCGAAGTCGTACAACGCGTGCCCGCTCTCGTGCAGCACTCCCATCAGGCCCGGCAGGAGGTCGTTGGGATCGAAGCGGGTAGTGATGCGGATATCGCCCGGAACGCCACCGGTGAACGGATGCTCGCTTTCGTCGAGGCGGCCGCGATCGAAGCGGAACCCCAGTCCTTTCATCAGGTCGAGCGCCAGCTGGCGCTGTTTGCCGGCCGGGAACCGTCCCGTCAGCGGCAACGGCGGCGCATCGGCCTGCGCTGCGATGGCTTTCTGGATCAGGCCCGGCAGTCGCCGACCCAGCGCCGTGAAGATGCCATCGATTTCCTCGCTGGTGAGACCCGGGCTGAATTCATCGATCAGCGCATCGTAGGGAGCGAGGTTCAGGGCCTGGCCGAGCAGATTCGCCTTGTTGCGCGTCAACTTGATCACTTCTTCCAGGTGGGGAGCGAAGGCGGCAAAGCTGCTCTGCTGCCGGGCTTCCGCCCACCGTGCTTCGGCGCGGGCCGTGGCCCGCGCCAGCCGCGAGACGAGCGACTGGGGAGTCGCGAGCGCATGACCCTGCGCACGACGCATTTCGCGCAGGTTGGCGACCTGCCACGGTTCAAGTCCCTGGGCATTGGCCTCCGCCCGCTCGAGCAGCCGCGACACCTTGGGGGTAATCAGGAGGGCGTGGCATTCGGTCTCCAGCGCCGCCAGCTGCTCACCGCGTACTTCCGCACTGCCGCGAGGCATCATCACAGCCGCATCCCAGTGCAGCACGCTCGCCGCGCCCTGCAACGCATGCAGTCGGCGGAATTCCTGCTCCAGCTGTTGATACGGCGTCAGCGCCATGGTGTTCCCGCGTGAGACCTCGAAGGGATTTCCGGCCCGGCGGCCAGCCCGGCCCGCCGGCAGAGCAGGCAGATTCGGGCGCTTGGGGCCGCGGCGATTCTAGCAAGCGCCCGGCGCCAGTCGCCGCTCCTGCCTGCGGGTACGTTACGAAAACTTAAGCAGGATGCGGGGTTAATCCGCCCCGTGGATGTGATCTGATGTACCCAGTTTCAAGCGGGCGCGCTAATTCCCCCTGTAGATGCTGCACCCCTGACCGGTGACATGCGTGTCACCGGTTTCTTTTTATGGGCGCGGCGCAGGGACCCTGGCGACTGGAGGCCGCTCCCCCACCAGGTATCCGGCTCCCCTCACCGTGTGGATCAGCGGGTGATCAAACCCCCGATCCACCACCTGCCGCAACCGGCTCATGTGGACTTCGATGACGTTCGTCTTGGGGTCGAAATGCAGGTCCCACACGTTCTCGAGCAGCATCTTGCGGCTGACGATCTGGCCGTGATGGCGCATCAGGTACTCGAGCAGCCGGAACTCGCGGGCCGTGAGTTCGATTGGCCGGCCATCCCGCTGGACCCGCCGGTTCACGACATCGAGGCGCAGATCGGCGACCTCAAGGCGGGTTGCGACCTCCGGACCGCGCGTGCCTCGCCGCAGCAAGGCCTCTACCCGCGCGAGCAGTTCGGCGAAGGCATATGGCTTCGGCAGGTAGTCGTCACCCCCTGCCTGCAGGCCGTCGACGCGATCGTCGACATCGCCCAGGGCGCTCAGGACGAGGATCGGGGTCTCGTTGCCACTGGCGCGCAATGCCTTGACGATCGACAGGCCTTCCATGCCAGGCAGCGTGCGATCCGCGATGATGATGTCCCAGCTGTCGCGCATCGCCCGGTCCAGGCCCGCGCGGCCGTCTGACTCGTGCTCGATCTCGTAACCTTCATCCTTGAATTCGCTGCAGACGATCTCAGCCGTCGCAGCATCGTCTTCGATCATCAGGATCCGCATTGGCCGGCTGCCATCGCGCAAGCTTCAGCCATGCGCTGCAGGCGACACCGCTTCACCCGCCGGGACGGGCGGCTGCTGCACGCCACGCAGGCGATCGATCATGCGGCTGACGTACTGTGGCGAACGGGAGTTGCGTGCCATCAGCAGGTACACCGCCGGAACGACATAGAGTGTCATCAGCATCGAGAAAATGACGCCGTAGATCACCACTGCGCCCAGCGACTTCCGGGCCTCTGCACCGGCACCCGCAGCCAGCAGCAATGGCATTGCACCGAACACCATGCACAGGCTGGTCATGAGCACCGGGCGCAGGCGGATGACGGAGGCCTGGATGATCGACTGGGCAAATTCCATCCCGCGATCACGCAGCTGGTTGGCGAACTCGACGATCAGGATGCCGTTCTTGGCGGCAAGACCGATCAGCATGATCGCGCCGATCTGGCTGAAGACGTTGATGGAGCTGCCCTGTACCCACAAGCCGATCAGCGCGCCGGTCACGGCAAGTGGCACCGTGGTGATGATGATGAGCGAATGCTTGAAGCTTTCGAACTGGGCCGCCAGCACCAGGAACACGATCATGAGCGCCAGGATGAACGTGACATAGAGCGCGCCGCCGGAGAGCCGGAACTCACGTGACTCGCCGTCATAGTTGATCTGCGCTTCGGGCGCGATCTCACGCACGATGCCATCCATGTAGTCGAGTGCCTCGCCGATCGAGTAGCCCGGGGCAAGGCCGGCCGAAATGGTGATGGCGCGCAGTCGATCGAAGCGCTTCAGTTCGAGCGGACCGGCGGTTTCCTCGACCCGGACAAGATTGGAAAGCGGGATCAGCGAACTACCCGTGGACGAGCGCACGTAGATGTTGTCCAGGTCACTCGGGGTCGCACGGTCGTTCTCGCGGGCCTGGAAGACCACGTTGTATTCCTCGCCATTCATGAGGAACGTCGTCACGCGACGGGAACCCATCATCGTCTCGAGCGTGCGGCCCACTGTTGTCAGCGACACCCCGAGATCCGCCGCACGGTTGCGATCAACCGAGATCTTGATCTGCGGTGACCGCTCGTAGTAATCCGATTCGACGTTCTGCAGGCCAGGGTTCTCTGCCGCCCGTGCCATCACCTGGTCACGCCAGCTGACGAGTTCCTCGTAGCTCCCGCCGCCGATGACCACCTGGACGGGCCGGCCGCCACCGCCGCCGCCGCCCACGCCAAGGCTGCCCGGCATGATGACATTCACGCGCACGCCCGGAACGTCGTTGAACTTCTGCCGGAGCCGCTGGGCGATGACGCTCGCGGCATCCGGGCGCTCGCCGATCGGATTAAGGAGCAGGAAAACCATGCTCGAAGTGACGTCACTGGGGCCGCGCGAGCCGGGGCCGCCCGTACGCGCAACCAGCAGGGAAGCGTTGCCGCTCTCAACCTCGGTCTGGGCGATCGCCTCTACCTGTGCCAGGTAGCGATCCATGTAGGCAAGGCTCGATCCTTCGGGGGCCTGCACGCGGATCTGCAACATCCCGCGGTCCTCCTGAGGCGCGTACTCGCTGGGAAGCGAAGTAAAGAGCGCATAGGCCAGTGGAATCGTTGCCGCAGCGATACCCACGATCACCCACGGGGCAGAAGTACTGCTTGTGAGCGTCCTTTCATAGGCGGAAGCGAGCGAACGGAAACCCCGGTCGACGACCTTCGAGACCCGGCCGTGCTGGATGCCGTTGGCGAACAGCTTGGAGCTCATCATCGGCACGAGCGACAGGGCGATGATGCTGGAAAACGCGATGCCCGCGGCGATGGTCACGCCGAACTCGCTGAAGAGACGACCGATGTTGCCTTCCATGAACGAAATGGGCAGGAACACTGCGCACAGCACGAGCGTCGTCGCGATGACCGCGAAACCGATCTCGCGCGTGCCATCGACAGCCGCCAGCAGCGCGGGCTCGCCTGCCTCGATGCGCCGGACAATGTTTTCGAGCACGACGATCGCGTCGTCAACGACGATTGCCACTGCCAGCACGGCGCCGAGCAGCGTCAGCGTGTTGATCGAATAGCCGAGCCAGGCCATGACTAGACAGGCGGAAATGATCGATACGGGAATGGTGACGGCCGGAATCAGCGTCGCACGCGCCGAGCCCAGGAATCCGTAGATCACGACCAGCACGAGGCCCAGCGTGATCAGGATCGTATGCTCGACTTCCAGCAGCGACTGCTCCACGAAGCGGGTGTTGTCGATGGAGACGAACACGTCCATGCCTTCGGGCAGCGTGCGCTTGATGCGCTCGATCTCGGCACGGACATCACGGGAAATGTCGACCACGTTGGCGGTGGAAGTCGGCTGGATGCCGATGCCGACGCCGTTGCTGCCATTGGCGCGGTAGATCGACCGGAAGTCCTCGGCCTCGATCTTGACCTCGGCCACTTCTCCCAGCCGCACGAGGTACCCGTCCGCTCCGCGTCCGATCACGAGGTTCTGGAATGCAGCCTCCGTGGACATCCCGGCGTCGGTATTGAGGATGAACTCGCGCTCGGACGATTCGATGCGGCCGGCGGGCAGCTCGACATTCTCCGCACGCAGCGCATTCTCGACATCCTGCACCGTCAGCCTGCGCGCACCGAGCGCAGCACGATCCAGCCACACACGCATCGCGTAGCGGCGCTCGCCGATGATGTTCGCGTTGGCCACACCCGGAACGATCGCGAAGCGATCGACGATGTTGCGATCGACGTAATCGCTGAGCTCGAGCGTCGTCCTGCCTTCACCGACGACGTTGATGAACATCGTGATGCCGAAGTTGGCATCTGCCTTGGCAATACGAGGCGTCTCGGCCTCGTCCGGCAAACTGCCCTGGACGCGCGACACCCGGTCACGGACGTCGTTTGCCGCCGACTCGAGGTCGCGATCCTGCGTGAACTCGACGTTGATCTGGGCGCGCTCGTCCTGGCTCGACGACGTGAGCTTCGTGACCCCTTCGACGCCCGCAAGCTGGTTTTCGAGAACCTGGGTGACTTTCGACTCGACCACCGCTGCGGATGCACCGCGGTACGTAACCGACACGTTGACGACTGGCCGGCTGATGTCGGGATACTCGCGGATGGCGAGCCGCTGGGCTGCCATGAAGCCGGTGATCAGCAGGAGCAGGCTGATCACCATCGCGAATACCGGCCGCTTGACCGACGTGTCGGAAAGAATCATGACGCGACCTCCTGCTGACCTCTCGCCGCCGTCCTTGCTCCGGTCGCGTTGGAAATGCGCACCGGCGTGCCGTCACCGATCTTCTGCGTCCCTTCCACGACGACGATGTCGCCGTCGGCAAGGCCCTTCAATACTTCCACTTCCCCCGGACGCCGCCGCCCGGTCGTCACTTCGGTCTTGTGCGCCTGGTCATCGCGCACCACGAAAACGTACTGCCGGTCGTTCTCGGGGACCAGCGCCTGCTCGGGAAGCGCCAGTGTCTGGTCTTCCGCACGCACCAGCCGCACCGTCATGAACATGCCGGGCTTGAGGCGGCCATCGCGGTTGTCCACGTTGCCGCGGACCAGGACCGAACGGCTCACCGGATCGATGCGGCTGTCGATGCTCGCGACCTTGCCATTGAACTGCTGGCCGGCGTAGGCCGAACTCGTCGCCTGGATCTCGAGGCCGTTGGCGAGCATCGTGAGGAAAGTCTCGGGTACCGAGAAATCCAGCTTGATGACGCTGGTGTCATCGAGCGTGGTAATGACGATGGCGGGACTGACGTAGCTGCCAACACTCACGTTGCGCAAGCCGACCCGGCCGCTGAACGGCGCGCGGATGATCATGTCATCGACCCGCGCCTGCGCAGAGGCAACGCGGGCCTCGTTCTGCCGCAGCGTGGCTTCGAGCTGCTCGAGCTGCGATTGCGACAGCGCCTTCGTGGCGAACAGCTCGCGACTGCGGTTGAACTGGCTGCGGCTTTCTCCGAGGGCAGCTTCCGCGACTGCAAGGTCGGCGCGCGCCTCTGCCCCGTCCATTTCGACCAGGATCTCGCCCTTGCGCACCTGCTGGCCTTCCCCAAAGCGGATCGCGACGATCCGGTTGGCGGTCTTTGCGGTGATGTCAACCGATTCGTTGGCCCGCGCCGTACCGAGGGCTTCGACCGAGTCCGAGAAAGTGGTCTGCTGAACCGGGATGGCAACGACCGCTACCGGCTGACCTGCACCCGGGCGTCCACCCGCGCCAGCTCCGCCAGCCGGACCTTGCCCACCAGCGGGTGCACCGGGGCGCGGGCCGGCAGGAGCACCCCCCGCCTGGGGGCCGGCAAAACCACCCGGCTGACCGCTAGCTCCAGGCCCCGAGGACTTGCTGGCCGTAACGAACCACGCCAGACCCAGCAGGGCAGCGATGACTACGGCGCCGGCGATAACAGTCGGGCGTGAACTGGAAAGCATGAAAATCCTGCTGTAACCGCCCCTGGGGCGAATCCTAAGGTGAAGACGCTGCTGTATGACGCCGTTCGAGCCGGGAAGTTTAACCAGGATGGGCCTTCGGAAACCGCTCGGGTGTCCGTGCCAGCAGGCTGCAGCCGGTTAGGTGCAGCGCAAGAATAGCCGTAACCCCTCCCTGGGCGCTGTAAAGAATCGCCAAGAATCGCAAAGAGTCTGGCGCCTTTAACCTGCACGACCCCGGGAAGGGTCATCCGGGTTCGCGCTAGGGTTCCGGGTCGGACCCGTCCGCGATACCGTCGAAAAGGGCCGAGCTCAGGTACCGCTCGCCCGTGTCCGGAATCATGGCAAGCAGCACGGACCCCTGGGGTGCCTGGCTCGCGACCTTGAGGGCGGCGGCGACCGTTCCGCCAGCCGAAATCCCGCAAAAAATGCCCTCCTTGCGTGCCAGTTCCCTGGCGGTCGTCAGGGCCTCGTCGTCCGTCACCGGCACAATCTCGTCAGGGATGCGGCGATCCAGGACCGCGGGCACGAAGTCCGGCGTCCACCCCTGGATCTTGTGTGGCTTGAACTCGTTCCCCGCAAGCAGGGAGGCCGCAGCCGGTTCCGTCACGACCACCCTGACACCCGGACGAGCCTTCTTGATGATTTCGCCCGCACCCGTGAGCGTGCCGCCGGTGCCCCACCCCGTGACCCAGAAATCGAGCCGCCGTCCGGCAAAGTCGCTCAGGATCTCTGGACCCGTCGTATTGCGGTGGTAATCGGGATTGGCGGGATTCTCGAACTGCCGCGCCAGGAACCAGCCGTGCTTGCGCGCAAGTTCCTCCGCCTTGCGGACCATCCCGGTGCCTCGCTCGGCAGCCGGCGTCAGGATCACCTTGGCGCCCAGGGCCCGCATGATCTTGCGACGCTCGATCGAGAAGGTCTCCACCATGATCGCGACAAACGGATAGCCCTTGGCAGCGCAGACCATGGCGAGCGCAATCCCCGTGTTTCCCGACGTCGCCTCCACCACCGTCTGCCCGGGCTGCAGCGCGCCGCGGCGCTCCGCATCCTCGATGATGGCGATGGCCAGGCGATCCTTCACCGAGCTCAGCGGGTTGAAGAATTCGCATTTGGCGTACAGGGTCACGTGCGCCGGAGCCAGCCGGTTGATGCGGACGACGGGGGTCCGGCCAATCGTGCCAAGTATGCTGTCGTAGATCATGGTCCTGTCGCTCCTCGAGAATGTCCCGTGTTCCAGTCCGGTCAGGAATGCGCTGCCAGCCAGCGTGCAATGGCCATGGGCAAGTCCTTCTGGGCGCGCCCGCTGACGTAGATGCCGATGTGGCCACCCCGGAATGCGTAGTCGCTGTAGTCCTGCGTGGCGACAAGCTCCCCCAGGATCGTCGCTGCGGCCGGGGGGACCAGGTGGTCCTGGGTCGCATGCACGTTGAACACTGGCATCGTAATCCTTTTCAGGTCGACCTTGCGCCCGCCGAGGGACAGCGTGCCTGACTTCAGGCGGTTCTCGCGGTAGAACCAGGTGATGAACTGCTTGAACGCCTCGCCAGCCTGGTCAGGGCTGTCGAAGATCCACTTCTCCATGCGCAGGAAATTCCGCAGCTGCACGGGATCGTCCGCCAGCTCCGCGAGGCGCGCGTACTTCTGGCTCAGCAACCGGAATGGCATCAGCGACAGGAACGTGAAATTGAGCAGGTCGCCTGAAACATTGCCTGCAGTCCGCACCAGCGCGTCGACATCCAGGTTCCGGACCCATTTCGACAGCAGGTTGTCCGCGGTGTGGAAATCCACGGGCGTCACCATCGTGACGAGATTCGCGACCTTCTCCGGATGCAGGGCTGCGTAACACAGGCTGAACGTCCCGCCCTGGCAGACGCCCAGCAAGCTGATGCGATCCGTGCCGTGCACGGAGCAGACCTGGTCCACGCAGTGGTCCAGGTAACGGTTGATGTAGTCATCGAGCTCGAGATAGCGATCTGCCCCGTCCGGCGAGCCCCAGTCGATGAGATACACATCGATTCCCCTGCGCAGCAGGCCGCGAACGAGCGAGCGATCTTCCTGCAGATCCAGCACGTAGGGACGGTTCACCAGCGCGTAGCAGATGAGCAGCGGGATCCGTGGAACAGCGGCCTGGCCGGCGGCGTCAAGGGGCCGGTAGCGGTAGAGGGTCAGTTTGTCTTCACGATACACAGCGTCCTTCGGCGTGGGGCCGATCTCGATGGCACCCAGCGAACGCAGCGCGCCGATCCCGCGCAGGACCTTTTCCATGAAGCGTGCCGGATCGCCAGGATCGGAGGGCACGGCGGACATCAGCTCGCGGTCTTCTTGCGGGAGCGGCGGCGCGGGGAGGCAGGGGTAGCGGCTGGGCCGTCTGTCCGGGCAGGAGCCTGCACAGCGGCATCCAGCCGCCGCTGCAAGTCCCGGATGCGGCGGTTCAACGTATTCAACTCGGACCGGGTGGGCAGGTCCAGCTGCTTCAGCCAGCGCTGGAGCAACTGCTGTTGCAGCTCCTGTACCCTGACACCTGCGTTGCCGAGTTCGGCCAGCAGGCGACAGTACGGATCTGCCGCGACGACGCTGGCGTAGGTCGCTTCACCGCACTCCACCCACAGGTCGTAAAGCGCGTTGAACCCGGTGACCGGCTTGCCGGCATGCGCCTGCTCCAGCGAGCGGCGGGCCAGGAGATCGAGCGTGTCCGCATGCACCTTCGCCAGGATCCCGGTCATTTCTAGTGCCAGCCGCTGGTACTCGGCGATGGCTCCCGCGAGGGCCTGCGTCAGCTCCTGATGTTCCCGCGAGGGACCCAGACCCGGCAGGCTCCAACCGGTGCCGGCAGCGGGGCTGAAGCTGCGCCACCAGCCTGGCACCTGCCCCACGGTGAAGGCCCCGGTCATCGAGGACGAACCCGCAAACCTCGCGAACCAATCTGCCAAAGGATTGGGGCCGCCCTCCGGAGGGGGAAATTGCCCGCCCTGCCACTGCTGAATGGCCTGCCGCTGGGCCGCGATCCAGGCACTGATCCACTCGGCCGGAGGCGGCGGAACCGTCACCGGGGTGTCCCTCCAAAAACCTCATGCATTGCAAAATTCTGCGCGACTCCGGTGGGTTCCGGAAACAACCGACGCTGCTGCCTCGTGCCGTCGAGCATGGACGAACTCCCTTCAATCAATTGATTTCATTTTGTTTATGAAAGCAATCTTTTGTTTATGAAAGCAATCCAGGACCCTCCCGGGCTGTCAGCCCGGCTCGGTTTAACGCACTGCAAAAAAATATTGCACTGCCAAATGAATCTGGGGTAGATTGCAGCCGTCGACGGAGTCTGCCCGATCGCCTGAAGAGACAGTTTCAGTTACCCAAATCCCAGAGGAACACCCGATGTCTACTCCCTTTGCCGTGACCGATTATGTCGATTTTTCGAAGCGCATGCTGGCTCCCGCCCTCCGCTTCAATGAAATGACCATCAAGACCCTGGAGCAGGTTGCCCGCTACCAGTACGAGATTGCCGGTGACTACCTGAACTTCGGCATTGAACAGCTCCAGAGCGTTGCCAATACCAAGGATGTCAGCGAACTCGTTTCGAAGCAGAGCGAACTGACCTCGACACTCGTGGAGAAGCTCACCAAGCGCTCGCAGGACTTCACGAAGATCACCGCTGACGCGCAGGCCGGTTTCACCAAGTGGGTCGATGAAACCGCTGCCCTGAAGATTGCTTGAGGCGGTGTTTCCAGACCCGTTGATGCAGGTTTCTTCGCTGTCCTCTGTTTGAATCCCCCTCCAAGGGACGGCGACCTCACGGTCGTCGTCCTTTTTTTGTGCGACCGGCGCCTCGTACAGCACTTTTGCGATGCGGCAGAGTCTCTCCTATCCTAGGGGCTGCTTGAGGCTCCCCCAGGCCTTGTGCCGCTTAGCCCCCCCCGCCTCCAGGACCGCCTAACCGCAGAGTGCCAAATGTCCGACGAACGCCTCATCAAGAAGTACGCCAACCGCCGCCTTTACGACGCCTCGCAGAGCCGGCACATCACGCTCGATGACATCCGCGCGCTGATCATCGGCGGCGAGAAGATCAAGGTCGTCGACGACAAGACGGGCGAGGACATCACCCGCCACATCCTGCTGCAGGTCATTGCCGACCAGGAGCAGTTCGGCCGTCCGATCCTGTCGACGCAGGTTCTCGAATCACTGATCCGCTTCTATGGCAACGCCATGCAGGGGTTCCTCAGCAGCTATCTGGAGAAGAGCGTCGAGGCGTTCATGCACCAGCAGGACGTCATGCAGTCGCAGATCAGCAAGCTCATGAACAACACGCCCTTGAGCACGATGGCGGAACTCACGCGGCAGAATCTCGAAACGTGGACGAAGATGCAGGGCAGCATGTTCTCCGCGTTCACTCCGCCTCGCGAAGACAAGGACACGACCAGCGACAAGGACGAGCCGCGCTAGACTCGAATGCCTGCCGCAGGTGCAGGCAGATACCGCAGGGTGGTTTAGACTCGGCGCCCCATGTCGCTGCGCATCTGCTTCGTTGCCTCCGAGATAGCCCCGCTCGCCAAGACTGGCGGGCTCGCCGACGTGACCGGCGCACTCGGGCGGTACCTCCACCGGCAAGGGCAGGATGTCCGCCTGTTCATGCCATTCCATGGTGGCATCGACACGCGCACGCTCACCCTCGAGCCCGTGGCAGCCGTCCAGGACGTGGCGCTGGATCTCGGCCTGCATGGCTTCGCATTCTCGCTGCACGTCACTTCGCTGCCTGGTTCTGCCGTACCCATTTACCTGGTCAGTTGCCCTGCGCTCTACGATCGTCCGGCCCTCTATTCGAACGCACCGGATGAGCACTTGCGGTACCTCCTGCTGCAGAGGGCAGTCCTTGAATCCTGCCAGCG